>NZ_DASYHS010000058.1:0-44042 GCF_035998295.1 Arenibaculum sp.
GCCTGGGGTGTCGAGCGTTTCGAGATCCGCTCCACCCGTGACGGCGTCATCAAGGTCGTCCTGGGATCGGTTCCGGGATGGCTGTGGCGCCGCCTGATCCGTTTCGCCCAGAGCCACGACTGCAGCGGGAACCCACCGGAGCGGCTCTCCTTCGACGCCGCGAGCGGCAGTTTGAAGCCCTACACACCCGAGATCGGCCCGACCCTGGACAGCGGCTATCACGCGTTCATCAGCGCAGACGAAATCGATCACGATGCTTCCTCCGTCGACCTGATCTGGGATCTCATAGGCGTCGAGGACGGAACCCCATTCTCTTCCCGCGGCCTCTGGACCTGCGGGATGACTTTCAACTGGCTGCGGGACGAATTGATGCGCGCAGCGCTACCGGGCCGACAGCGCCGCTGGTGGCAGTTTCACGCACCTCGGGAGGGCATCGACATGTCGGACCTGCTGACCGACCGCAGGTCTCCGGACCTGCGCGCTCTCCTCCACATCACGGACCTGGACGAGTTCAAGATTCTGATCGACGAAATCCAAAACCTCCTGAACCGGGCTTCCCTCAACAATCCGGTACTTTTCCCGGCCACGGACTACCGACGGGTTTTGAGTGTCATCGCGGACGCCACTGAGAATCTGAGGCCGGCACATGTGGGTTACGCCGCTTCAAGGACCGAGGTCGAAGTGGACGATCCAACAAACCCCGATACACTGACCGAGGCCATTGAAGGCAAGCCGGGGCAACTGGATGACGATCCCGTTACCTGCCGCGCCATTGACCTCGCTCTCTGCGCCTTATCGGACGTGATCCTCCAGGCGACGGTGGCGCCGCCGGCTACGATAGCCGAACGCCTGCGTACAGCGCTCACTCCACTCCTGCCTCGGTTCGAGGAGATCCAGTTCGTACTTCGTCACATGCCTGGGAAGCACTGATGGCAGGAGTGATCAACGAGCCCATCTGGTGTTCCTTGGCCAGCAGCCCCGACGCAAGCATTATCGCCCCCACCTGCCCAACGCTTTATCGCCCTATATCCACATCAGTCACGGCAATGACCCCAAAGCCGACACCGGGGCATGTGACGAACCGACCCGCTGGTTGCTAGCCCGACCAGATCCCGGCCCGGGCGCATTGCCCGTTGGCCGTAAACCACTGATATCTCTGGGAAAGGATGGTGGGCGCGACTGGGATTGAACCAGTGACCCCTACGATGTCAACGTAGTGCTCTCCCGCTGAGCTACGCGCCCATCCTTACTTCCGCGGGGCTTGCCTTGGCATCGCCCCGCCGCGGTGGATGCGGGGTTTACCATTGCCCGCCGGGGGCCGCAACAGCAAATTTCGACCCCGCGCCGAATTTTCCGGCAGCCCACCGGCGCACCGGCGCGTTCCACAGTTCTGCCGCGATCTCTCTGCATGGTCGCCCGCCGGATGGGCTGACAGCCGGCTCGCGCTCCGCTAAACCAGACCGGTCATGACGCATCACGCCGCAGCCGCAAACGCAGACGGGAACGACGAGGTCTACGAGATCCTCCGTCCGGCCGAACAGTCGCTCCCGCTCGTCCTCGCCTCGCCTCACAGCGGCACCCGCTACCCGCCCGACTTCCTGCAGGCGAGCCGGCTCGACGACCGGGCGCTGCGCAAGTCCGAAGACACCTATGTCGATGAGATCTTCGCCCAGGCGCCCGCCCTCGGCGCCCCGCTGCTGCGCGCCCTGTTCCCGCGCGCCTTCCTGGATGCCAACCGCGAGGCGTACGAGCTCGATCCCGCCATGTTCGCGGATCGTCTGCCGCCCTGGGCCAACACCCGCAGCCCCAGGGTCGCGGCGGGGCTCGGGACGATCGCGCGGGTCGTCGCCAGCGGCGAGGAGATCTACCGCGCCAAGCTCGACCTCGCCGACGCCTTCGCGCGCATCGACGGCTTCTACCACCCCTACCATGCGGCCCTGTCGGCGCTGATCGAGGACACCCGGCGCCGCTTCGGCTTCTGCATCCTGCTGGACTGCCATTCCATGCCCTCATCCAGCGGCCCGCCCGAGACCGGCGGCCGCCTGCACGTCGACTTCGTGCTCGGCGACTGCCATGGCAGCGCCTGCTCGCCCTTCCTGATCGACGCCGCCGACGACTACCTGCGCGGCCTGGGCTATCGCGTCAACCGCAATGCCCCCTACGCCGGCGGGTTCACGACGCGCCATTACGGCCAGCCGAAGACCGGGCGCCACGCGCTCCAGATCGAGATCAACCGGGCGCTCTACATGCATGAGGCGACCTACGAGCGCAAACCCCACCTGGAGGCGCTCGCCCGCCAGATGTCCGACCTGATAGCCCTGCTCGGCACGCTCGAACCGCGCTGATCCGCGCTGATCCGCGCGCAAAAAAAGGGGCCGGCACGAGGCCGGCCCGGAGTCTAGGGAGGAAACGCCCAAGAAGTGCGTTACGACACCGACCTTGTCGGAGACACCATCGATGTCGCACTGCACAATATGATCGCCGGACCGGGCCCTGGCAAGCGCAAAATCCAAAGACCTCAATCACAACAAATGCTTACAAACTCGGCAGCCGCGCCCACAAAACGTTCAGACCCGCAGGTTTTGCTGCACAGCAGCAGGACGGATGCACCTCAATGGAAATTAAATTTTCTCCGAAGGAGATATTAAGAAATAATTTTCCGCTACCACCCCGCAATCCGCGTGGAACATGGCCGGCATGCCCATGACGCAATGCAGCAATCCGGAGCGGGCCCGGTGCCGCAGCCGTTCTCGACGGGTCCCACCGTGCCGGGCCTTCGCGTAAAGTGTTGGTCCGTGAAGACGAGACAACCGGAACGGAGACGTCATGCCGCCGCCCGCCCCGCTCACCGATCTGCCGCTCGACCGCCGGTGGGCGCTGTTCCTGGATTTCGACGGCACACTGGTGGACATCGCCCCGCGCCCCGACGCTGTCCGGGTCGCCGACGGGCTGCCGGACCTGCTGGCGGAACTGGGCGCGCGGCTGGGCGGCGCGCTGGCGCTCGTCTCGGGGCGGCCGATCGCCGAGCTGGACCGGTTCCTGGCGCCGGCCCTGCTGCCGGCCGGGGGCCAGCACGGCCTGGAATGGCGCGACGCCGACGGCGCGCGCCACGAGGCGGAGATCGACCGCGCCGCGCTGGCGGAGATCCGCGCCGAGCTGGAGGCCTTCGTCGAGGATGCGCCGGGCACGCGGCTCGAAGCCAAAAGCATGAGCGTCGCCCTCCACTACCGGCAGGCCCCGGAGTTCGAGGCGGCCGCGCTGGAGGTGGTGGAGCGGCTCGCGACGCGCTACGCCGAGGGCTTCCACGTCCAGGGCGGCAAGATGGTGCTGGAGGTCAAGCCCCGCGGCGCCGACAAGGGCACGGTCGTCGAACGGTTCCTGGCCGCGCCGCCCTTCGCCGGCCGCGTCCCCGTCTATGTCGGCGACGACCTGACCGACGAGCACGGCTTCGTCGCGGTGGAAGGGCGCGGCGGCATCGCGATCCAGGTCGGCGCGCGCGAGCCGACGGTGGCGCGCTGGCGCACCCCCACGGTCGGGGACCTGCATCTCTGGCTCGGCAGCCTCGCCGCGCATCTGCGCGAGAGCTGACGCGATGGGCAACCTGGACCTCGCGCTGATCGGCAACTGCAGCTTCGCGGCCCTCATCGATCCCAAGGCGCGGATCTGCTGGACCTGCCTGCCCCGCTTCGACGGCGATCCGGTCTTCCACTCGCTGCTCGGCGGCGGGGACGAGGCGGAAACCGGCTTCTACGACGTGCGGATCGAGGACTTCGAGCGCGCGGAGCAGCGCTACGTCGACAACACCGCCGTGGTCGAGACCGTGCTGCACGACCGCCACGGCAACTCGGTCGCGATCCTCGACTTCGCGCCGCGCTACATCCACTACCGCCGGTCCTACCGCCCGACCACGATCGTGCGGGTGCTGCGCCCGCGCTCGGGCAGCCCGCGCATCCGCGTCCTGCTGCGGCCGCGCTTCGGCTGGGGCGCGATCGAGCCGCAGGTGACCCGCGGCAGCAACCACGTCCGCTGGGTCTCGCCGGAAATGGTGCTGCGCCTGACGACCGACGTCCCTATCGCCTACCTGCGCGAGGAGATCCCCTTCGTGCTGGAAGAACCGAGGACCCTGCTGCTCGGCCCGGACGAGCCGCTGCGCGACGCGGTCGGGGAGGAGGGCGAGCGCCTGCTCCGCCTCACGCTCGACTATTGGCGCGACTTCTCGCGCTACCTGGCACTGCCCTTCGAATGGCAGGACGCCGTGATCCGCGCCGCGATCACGCTGAAGCTCTGCACCTTCGAGGAGACGGGCGCGGTGATCGCGGCCGTCACGACCTCGATCCCCGAGGCGCCGGACACCCAGCGCAACTGGGACTACCGGTTCTGCTGGCTGCGCGACGCCTGGTTCGTGATCAACGCGCTGAACCGCCTCGGCGCGACGCGGACCATGGAGGACTATCTCGACTACATCATCAACATCGTGTCGGCCGCCCCGGACGGCTACCTGCAGCCCGTCTACGGCATCGCCCTGGAACGGCGCCTGCACGAGCGCGTGGTCGACACCCTGCCCGGCTACCGCGGCATGGGGCCGGTCCGCGCCGGCAACGACGCTTGGCGCCAGGTCCAGAACGACAGCTACGGCGCCGTCGTGCTCGCGGTGGCGCAGACCTTCTTCGACCACCGCCTCCAGCATCGCGGCGACGAGCGCCTGTTCGCGCGGCTCGAGCGCCTCGGCGAGCAGGCGGTCCGGCGCTACGCCGAGCCGGACGCCGGGCTGTGGGAGTTCCGCGGCATGGCGCGCCCGCACACCTTCTCCGCGGCGATGTGCTGGGCCGCCTGCGACCGCCTGGCCCGCATCGCCGCCGGCCTCGGCCTGGGCGAGCGCGGCCGCTACTGGGCCGGGCACGCGCGGCGCATCCACGGCGAGGTCCTGGAGCGCGCCTGGAACCCCGGGCTCGGCAGCTTCGTCAGCAGCCTGGACGGCGACGACGTCGACGCCAGCCTGCTCCTCCTCCAGACGCTGGGCTTCGTCGCCGCCGACGACCCCCGGTTCCACGGCACGATCGCGGCCGTCGAGCGCCGGCTGAAGCGCGGCGACCTGCTGTTCCGCTATGCCGAAACCGATGATTTCGGTATCCCGGAAACGGCATTTACCATATGTACCTTCTGGTACATAGAAGCGCTGGCCGCGGTGGGAAGACGCGACGAGGCCCGATCCCTGTTCGAGCGCATGCTCGCGCGCCGCAACCCGCTCGGCCTGCTCTCGGAGGACGTCGACCCGTCCTCCGGCTCCCTGTGGGGCAACTTCCCGCAGACTTATTCGATGGTTGGCCTGATCCACGCGGCGATGCGGCTGAGCACATCCTGGGAGGAGGCGTTTTGACGAGACTGGTCGTAGTGTCCAACCGCGTCGCACCGATCGACGAGGGCAAGCAGGCGGCGGGCGGCCTCGCGGTCGCAGTCCTCTCGGCCCTCAAGAAAAGCGGCGGGATCTGGTTCGGCTGGAGCGGTGAGGTCGTCGCGACCCCGCCCGGCGACCCCGAACTGACGGAAGCGGGCAGGCTGACCTACGCCACGCTCCACCTCACGCGCCGGGACTTCGAGGAGTACTACAACGGCTTCGCCAACTCGACCCTGTGGCCGCTGTTCCACTACCGCCTCGGCCTCACGAACTTCTCGCGCAGGACCTGCGAGGGCTACGAGCGCGTGAACGCCCTCTTCGCGCGCAAGCTGGCGCCGCTGCTGCATTCCGAGGACATGATCTGGGTCCACGACTACCACCTGATCCCGATGGCGGAGGAACTGCGCCTGATGGGCCACGGCCAGCGCATGGGCTTCTTCCTGCACACCCCCTTCCCGTCGCCCGAGATCCTGGTGGCGCTGCCGAACCATGGCAAGCTGATGCGCGGCCTGTGCGCCTACGACGTCGTCGGCTTCCACACCGAGGTCGACCTGCGCTGCTTCGCCAACTACATCCACTACGAGGCCGGCGGCCGGATCGAGGACCGCGGCCCCGGGCGCGGCATCATCGTCGAGGCCTACGGGCGCCGCCTGCTCGCCCGCGCCTTCCCGATCAGCATCGACACCGACAGCCTGACGGCGCTCGCCCAGTCGGCGGCGAACGCGCGCCAGACCGAGCGGCTGAGGGAAAGCCTGGTCGGGCGCGACCTGATCATCGGCGTCGACCGGCTCGACTATTCCAAGGGCCTGCCCCAGCGCTTCGAGGCGTTCCACTGCCTGCTGGAGACCTATCCCGCCAACCGCGGCCACGTCTCGTTCATGCAGATCGCGCCGCCGTCGCGCACCGACGTCCCGGAATACCAGGCGATCCGCAAGGAGCTGGAGGCGTCTTCCGGCCATACCAACGGCCGCTTCGCGGAGTTCGACTGGGTGCCGATCCGCTACCTCAACAAGAGCTTCACCCGCCGTACCCTGGCGGGGTTCTTCCGCGTCAGCCGGATCGGCCTCGTGACGCCCCTGCGCGACGGCATGAACCTCGTCGCCAAGGAATACGTTGCCTGCCAGGACCCGGAAGACCCCGGCGTGCTCGTGCTGTCGCGCTTCGCCGGCGCCGCGCAGGAACTGTCGGCCGCCCTGATCGTGAACCCGTACGACGTCGAGGGGGTCGCCGAGGCGCTGCAGCGCGGCCTGTCCATGCCGCTGGAGGAGCGCCGGGAGCGCTACCACGCCAACATGGAGGTGCTCAGGACGCACGACATCGCGAAATGGCGCGACGACTTCGTGGGCTCGCTGACCGCGGCGCCCTACGACGCTTGAGAACCGAAGCAGCGAGCGAGGGGACATGACCGGACCGGACGCGCTCGTCGCCGACATCGGCGCCACCAATGCCCGTTTCGGCCTGCTGGACCGGGACGGCACCGTGCTTCACCACCAGACCCTGGCCTGCGCGGACTACCGCAGCCTGGAGGACGCGGCCGAGGCCTATCTCGGCATGGCGGCGCCGGCGACGGCGCCGGCGCGCGCCGCGGTCGCCATCGCCGGGCCGGTGACCGGCGACGTCATCCGCATGACCAACCATCCCTGGGTCTTCTCGGTCGAGCGCGCGCGCGAGCGGCTCGGCTTGGACCGGCTCGTCGCGGTCAACGACTTCACCGCGGTCGCGATGGCGGTGCCCCTGCTCGCCCCGGCCGACCGGCTGCAGGTCGGCGACGGCGCCCCCGTCCCCGGCGAGGTGATCGGCGTGCTCGGCCCCGGTACCGGGCTCGGCGTGTCCGGCCTGGTGCCCGGGCGCAACGGCGGCTGGCGGGCGCTGTCGGGCGAGGGCGGGCACATCACCATGGCCCCGGTCTCCGACCGCGAGGGCGCCGTGCTCGCGCAGCTCCGCAAGCAGTACGACCACGTCTCGGCCGAGCGCATGCTGTCGGGCATGGGGCTGGTCAACCTCTACCGGGCGGTCTGCCTGCTCGACGGCCGCGAACCCGAGGACCTGCGCCCGCGCGACGTCACGGCGCAGGCGCAGGACGCCGGCAACCCGCATTGCGTCGAGGCGGTGGAGACGTTCTGCGCCATGCTCGGCACCGTGGCCGGCAACCTCGCCCTGACGCTGGGGGCGCGGGGCGGCGTCTTCGTGGCCGGCGGCATCGTGCCCCGCCTCGGCGGCACCTTCGTCCATTCGCGGTTCCGCAAGCGCTTCGTCGAGAAGGGCCGCATGCGCGACTACCTGGCGCCCATCCCGACATATGTCGTGACCCACGCGCTGCCCGCCTTCCTGGGGCTGAAGGGCGTCCTCGACCAGCCGGCGGACTGAGGGAGGCGGAATGACCGAAGAGACGCTGCATTTCCGGGTCCAGGCGCTGCGGCGCGTCGCCGAGCGCGGCGTCGCGACCGCCGCCATCCGGCAGATCCTCGCCGGCGGGGACGCCGTCGTCGCGTTCCCCGAGGAGGGTGAGCGCATCGTGCTCGGCTGGGCGGGCGGGTGCCCGCTGCACGTCCAGGCGGCCGACCAGGCCGGGGCCACGCTGGTGCTGTCGGTCTACGAGCCGCAGGCCCGGTCCTGGACCGGCGGCTTCCGCTGGAGGGCCGGGGGATGAACTGCGCGATCTGCCGCCTCGGCGAGACCGCGCCCGGCACGGCTACCGTGACCCTGGAGCAGGACGGGGCCATCCTCGTGGTCCGCGGGGTCCCGGCCGAGGTATGCGCGAACTGCGGCGAGGAATACATCGCCGAGCCGGTCGCCGCCCGCCTGCTGGACGCGGTCGCCCGCACGGC
The DNA here is from genome assembly GCF_035998295.1 of Arenibaculum sp. Lineage (NCBI taxonomy): Bacteria > Pseudomonadati > Pseudomonadota > Alphaproteobacteria > Rhodospirillales > Azospirillaceae > Arenibaculum > Arenibaculum sp. Next base: position 8,224 of record NZ_DASYHS010000058.1, read on the forward strand.
GCGGGACGGCGGCCGGTTCGCGCTCTCGGACTGGCGGGAGGAGGAACCGGGACCTTAGGTGCGGGAGGCTAGCGGCGCTCGACGCCCAGGCGTTCCCCCGGGCCGTCCGGCCGCTTGGCCCGCGCGGCGACCCGGCGCAGGCGGAGCATCAGCTGGTCGAGCTCGGCCCGGTCGACGCGCAGGTCGCCATGCACGAGGTGGACGGCGCTCGCGACCAGCGGCGGGACGTCGAGGCGCGCCAGGCGCTCGCAGCCCTGCACCGCCTCAGTCACGGCGCGGATCGCGGTCGCGACCGCCGCCGGGCTGGGCTTGGTCGAGACGGCGGCGAGCTGGAGCACGGCGTGGCAGCGCGCGGTGCCCTGGGGCGTTCCGGTCATCACCGGCTTGGCGCCTTCGCGGCGCTGGAGGTCGGCGAGCTCGCGCGCGGTGGCGAGGCCGTCGGCGCACAGCGTCGACAGTCGCCGGGACACCTCCCGGTCGCCGACCACCGCCGCGGCCGCTTCGCAGACGGCGGCGGTGTCGAGGACGAAGGAGATCAGGCGGTTCAGCACCCAGTGCGTCATGGTGCCCCGGTCGGGATGTGTCGGCGGTTTTTCAACGGAATTTCAACGCCGCGTTCGCCGCGAAGGTTCCTGCTCTCGGATGGGGAGGGGCCGTTTACCCGTTGTTGCCGGGACGGTCCTGGGCTATGTCCGGACCGTCGCCACAGCAGCCCCAGGTGGAGCATGACGATCGACGTCGCCCGAGCCCGGGCGGAGACCCCGGGAACCGCCCACGTGGCCCATTTCAACAATGCCGGGTCGAGCCTGCCGCCCTCGCCGGTGCTCGACGCCGTGCACGGCCATCTCGACCTCGAGGCCAGGATCGGCGGCTACGAGGCGGAGGCGGAGGCCGCTCCCCGGCTGGCGCGGACCCGCGCCGCGGTGGCCGAGATGCTGAACTGCGGCACCGACGAGGTGGCGCTGGTCGAGAACGCGACCGTCGGCTGGGACATGGCGTTCCATTCCCTCTCCTTCGGCCCCGGCGACCGCATCCTGACCAGCGTCTCGGAATACGCGAGCAACTACATCGCCTTCCTCCAGGTGGCGCGGCGCACCGGTGTCGTGGTCGAAGCGGTGCCCAACGACGCCGACGGCCAGCTCGACCCGGAGGCGCTGGAGCGCATGATCGACGGCCGGGTCCGGCTGATCGCCGTGACCCATGTCCCGACCAATGGCGGGCTCGTCAACCCCGCGCGCGAGATCGGCCGCGTCGCGCGCGCCCATGGCATCGTCTACCTGCTGGACGCCTGCCAGTCCGCGGGCCAGATGCCGCTCGACGTCGAGGAGATCGGCTGCGACCTGCTGTCGGCGACCGGACGCAAATACCTGCGCGGCCCGCGGGGCACCGGCTTCCTCTACGTCCGCCGCACGCTGCTCGACCGGCTGGAGCCGCCCTTCGTCGACCTGCACGCGGCGACCTGGGTCGCGCCCGACCGCTACGAGCTGCGCCCCGACGCCCGCCGCTTCGAGAACTGGGAGAGCAACGTCGCGGGCCTGGTCGGCCTCGGCGTCGCCGTGGACTACGCCCTGTCCTGGGGCCTGGACGCGATCCGCGACCGGGTCGTCCTGCTGGCCGAACACCTGCGCGGCCGCCTGGAAAGCGTGCCCGGCGTCGTCGTCCGCGACCTCGGCCGCGAGCGCTGCGGCATCGTCGGCTTCACGGCCGACGGCCGGCCCGCCGACGCGGTCAAGGCGGCGCTCGCCGCGCGCGGCATCAACGTCTCGATCTCGACCGCGGGCAGCACGCGCCTCGACATGGAGGCGCGCGGCCTGGACGAGCTCGTGCGCGCCTCGGTCCACTACTACAACACCGAGGAGGAGATCGAGCGCCTGGTCAGCGCTCTCCGGTAGGTCGCGGACGCAGCTCCGCGCTTGCCGTCATCGCGAGCGCGCCGTCCGGGCCGGCGGCCCACAGCTCCACCCGCCCGTCCGGGCCGGGGCGCCCCGCGAGCGTGAAGGGCGCGGTGTCGAACAGCGTGCCGACCGAGCGGAACTCGAACCTAGCCAGGGTGCCGCCGGCGTGCTGGCGCGCCAGGTCGAGCAGCAGGGTCGCCAGCAGCGGGCCGTGCACGACCAGGCCGGGATAGCCCTCGACCCCGGTCGCGTAGGTGCGGTCGTAGTGGATGCGGTGGCCGTTGAAGGTCAGCGCCGAGTAGCGGAACAGCAGCACCGGGTCCGGCGTCACCGTCCGCGACCAGGCGGCTCCCTCCGGCGCCGGCCTCGGCTGCGGCCCGGCCTCGCCCGGTGCGCGATCGCCCCGGTAGACGATGTCGTGCTCCTCGACCAGGGCCGGGCCGTCGCCGGTCGACACCGTGTGGCGCACCGTCACGAAGACGAGCGGGCCGGTGCGTCCGTCGCGAAGGCGGATGTCGGCGACCTCCGACACGCGCTCGGCCTCCTCGCCGATCCGCAGCGGCCGCTCGAAGGACAGCCGCCCGCCGGCCCACATGCGCCGCGGCAGCGGCACGGGCGGCAGGAAGCCGCCGCGCCGGGGATGGCCGTCGCGCCCGAGCTCGCCGGCCGGGGCCGCGGTCAGGAAGCAGGCCCAGTGCCAGCCCTCCGGCAGCGCCTCGCCCGGACCGGGCGCCGCGCGCTCCCAGCCGAGCGTCGCCGCCAGTGCCTGTGCCGCCCAGGGCCCGATCGTGTCGGCGCGCCGCTCCGTGCGCCCGAGCCAGCCCCGCAGATGATCGAGGTCGATGCCGTCCGCCCGCTCCATGCCGCCCTCTGCGCCCCGGTGACCGGCCCCCACTCTGCCGGCCGGACGGAAGGGAGCGCAACCCGGCTTTGCGCTGTTTGCGACGGAACCACTCAAGGGAGCCGCGCGCCATGCTGCCCTTCGTCGACTACGAGCTTCCGACCGAACCGCCGCCGGGCCCGCCGATCGCGATCGTCGGCGAGGCGCCGGGCAGCGACGAGGTGCGCCAGGGCCGGCCCTTCGCCGGGCGCAGCGGCAAGCTGCTGGACGAGACGCTGCGGACCGCCGGGCTGGACCGCCGTACCTGCCTCGTCGCGAACACCTTCCGCTTCCAGCCGCCCGGCAACAAGGTCGCCCATTTCTTCGCGAGCCGGGGCCGCGCCCGCAAGGAGGGGGTCGGGATCGTCGAGGACTGGGGGCCGTTCGGCAGCTCGGACTACGTCCGGGCCGAGTTCGCGCCGGACCTGGACCATCTGCGCGATACGCTGCGCAGGCTTGCCCCCGCGGTGGTGCTGGCCCTCGGCCGCACCCCGACCTGGGCGCTGACGGGGCGCAACGGCATTCTCGGCCTGCGCGGCCAGGTACTGGAGTGCCGCATGGTCCCGGGGGCCAAGGTGGTGCCGACCTTCCATCCCTCCTACGTCCTGCGCGGACAGCTGCGCGACGAGCCCCTGTTCCTGGCCGATGTCCGCCTCGCGATGGCCGAGGCCGGCCGGTAGGGCGCTTCTCCTTCGCGCATTTCGGCACCGGTCCGGGAACCTTCCGCCGGTCGGACGGTATTCGCTGGAGCGGCGCGACCGCCGACGCGGCCGGCCGGCTCCCCGCCCATTGCGGCATTCGTGCCCGACCAGCGGATCGCCGCCCCGTCACGAGGTGCCATGCATCGCTTGCGTCGTCTGGAAATCCTTTTCCTGCTGGGGGCCATCCTGTTCGTGGTCGCCGTCGTCGGGATCCGACTGTTCTTCCTCTGGCGCGACCACGGCGAGGCGATGGAGAGCGCGCGGGAGACCGTCGCCGACGTGGCCTCGGTCCTCGAGCAGTATGCCGTGCGCACGCTGGAGGTCAGCGACATCACGACCCGGATGGTCAACCTCCACATCGGGAACGAAGGCGGCATCCTGGCGCTCGCCGACCGGTACCGGACACACCGGTTCCTCGACGAGATCGCGGACAAGCTGCCGGCGAACGGGATCATCTGGATCGTCGACCGGTTCGGGCGCCTGGTCGCGGCCTCCGACCGGTATCCCGGCCTCGAGGTCGAGGTGACGGAGTACCCGTGGTGGCGGGCGCATGCGCTCGGCGGGGAGCAGACCTATGTCGGGCGGGCGGCGCCCATGCCCGCGGACGGGGAGATCCGCTTCACCTTCAGCCGGAAGGTGCCCGACGAGCAGGGGGAGTTCCACGGCGTCATCCTGATCTTCTTCGAGCCGGACCTGGTCCAGGGCCGGTTCTTCTCGGACGAGCTGGCCGGGAACGCCATCACCGGCATGTATCTCAGGAACGGCCACATCGTCGCCCGCAGCCCGCTGAGGGAGGACCAGGTCGGCCGCGAGCTGTCCCGCGCGCCCCTGTTCTCCGCGATCGGGCGGTCCGCGGGCACGTACAGGGCGGAGTCCGCCGTCGACGGGGTCGACCGGCTCGTCTCCTTCCGCCGCCTGGACGAATGGCCGGTCGTCGTGGCGGCCGGCGTCCCCGTGCGCGACGTGCTGTCCCGATGGCGCTCGGAAGCCTGGCTCAGCGCGGTTCCCCTCTCCGTCGCCCTCCTGGCGTTCGCGGTGCTGACCTGGGTCGCGCTTCGGTCCGGCCGGCGGGAAAGGGCGAAATACGTGGCCCTCCAGAGCGCCAAGCACGAGCTGGAACAAGCGCTCGCCGACAGGCAGATCCTGTTCCAGGAGGTCCATCACCGGGTGAAGAACAACCTCCAGGTCACGTCCAGCCTGCTTCAGATGCAGGCCGCCAGGTTCGAGGACCCCGCGGTCCGTTCCGCCTTCCGCGAGACCCAGGACCGGCTGCGCTCGATAGGCCTGATCCACGAGACCCTCTACCAGGCGAACAAGGCAACGAACGTCGAGCTGTCGTCCTACCTCCAGCGTCTCGTCGAGGGGCTGAGCGCAACCTACGGCGCCGCCGACAGGGGGATAGACGTCCAGACGGACTTCGCTCCCGTCACCGTCAAGCTGGACGAGGCCGTCCCCCTCGCGCTCCTGGTGAACGAGGTGCTGACGAACGCGTTCAAGCATGCGTTCCCGGCGGGCCGGCGGGGAACGGTCAAGGTGTCGGCCCGCCGCGCCGGCGGCAACCTCCACGTGACGGTGCGCGACGACGGCCCCGGCATGCCCGAGAGCACGAAGAAGAACTCGCTGGGCCTGGGCCTGATAGACGCGCTGGTCCAGCAGCTCGACGGGCGCTACCGGTTCGAGACGCGCGACGGGACGATGTTCCACCTGGAAGTACCGGGAAGGCAGTGAATGGACGCCGTCGCGAAACGGGACGCCGGGAGTGGAGAGGCGCGCGGGCGCGCCGTCCTCCGGCGGATGCGGGCCCGCAACAGCGAGCTGGTCCTCCTGGTCGTCGCCGCCCTGGTCGGCGGCGGCGCGGGCCTCGTCGTGTCGGTGCTGGACGACCTGCTCCGCCTGTTCCAGGCGGCGGCTTTCGGCCTCGGTACGGGCGAGCATCTGAGCGGCAACCGCTCGCTCGACCCGATGCGGGCCCTGGTCGTCCTCGGCCTCGGCGGGCTGGCCGTGGGCCTGGCGCTGCGCTGGGTGCGCCGGTTGCGTCCGCGCGACGTCGTCGACCCGGTCGAGGCGAACGCCCTCTATGGCGGCCGCATGTCCCTGGTCGACAGCCTCCGGCTGGCGGCTGCGACGTTCCTCTCCGCGGGGTGCGGCGCCTCGGTGGGGATGGAGGCCGCCTACGGCCAGCTCGGCTCCTGCCTCGGGTCCAAGACCGGCCAGTTCCTCCGGCTGCGCCGCAAGGACCTGCGGCTCCTGGTCGGCTGCGGCGCCGGCGCCTCCCTCGCCGCCGCCTTCAACGCCCCCTTTGCCGGGGCCTTCTACGCCTTCGAGCTGGTCATCGGCAGCTACGCGCCGGCCGTCCTCGCGCCGGTGATGGTGGCGGTCCTCGCCGGCACCTTCGCGGCCCGCGGCACCCTCGGGGCGACCCCGCTGTTCTCGGCCAGCGGCGACGTCCATCTCGCCGTCTCCGACTTCGGGCTGTTCGCCGTGCTCGGCCTCGCCGCCGCCCTCGTGGGGGTGCTGACGATGCGCCTGGTGCCGGCGATCGAACGGCGCTCGAAGCGCGTCCTGCCCGCGGACTGGATGCGGCCGGCCGCCGGGGGCCTGCTGGTCGGCCTGATCGCCTGGGAGTTCCCGGAGGTGCTGGGCAGCGGCCAGGGCGCGATCCAGGATATCCTCGACACCGGTCTCGATACCGGCCTGGACGCCGGCCACGGCGCCGGACTGCCGCTCGCCCTGCTGGCGGGCATGCTGGCGGCCAAGGCCGCGGCCTCCGCGATCTCCGTCGGCATGGGCTTTCGCGGCGGCCTCTTCAGCTCGTCCCTGCTGCTGGGCGCGTTGCTGGGCACCGCCTTCGTCGCCGTCGTCCAGGCGCTGGCCCCGGGCCTCGGGATCGACCGCGTCTCCTACACCCTGGTCGGCATGGGCGCGGTCGGCGCGGCCATCGTCGGCGCCCCGGTCACGATGATCCTGCTGGTCCTCGAGCTGACGGCCGATTTCCCGGTCACGGCCGGCACCATGATCGCCGTGGTGATCGCCTCGTCCGTGGTGAACCAGGCCTTCGGCTACAGCTTCTCGACCTGGCGCTTCCACCTGCGCGGGGTCCCCATCCGCAGCGCCCATGACGTCGGCTGGCTGCGCGACCTGTCGGTGGGGCGGCTGATGCGCGAGGACCCGCAGACCGCGGAGTGCGACACTCCCGTGGGCGAGCTCCGGCGCCGGTTCCCGCTCGGCTCGACCAAGCAGGTCTTCCTGGTCGACCGGTCCGGGCACTATGCCGGCATCCTCGCCCTCGCGAGGATCCACGACCCCGACCTGGACCAGAAGGACGGCTCGGTCCGCGCGCAGGACCTCTGCCAGGACGCGTCCTCGTTCCTCACGCCCGACCAGAACGTCCGGGCCGCCCTCGGCCTGTTCGCCGCGAGCGAGACGGAAGCCCTGCCCGTCCTGGCCGGCCCGAAGGACCGCCGCATCCTCGGCTATCTCACCGAGGCCTACGCGCTGCGCCGCTACAGCGACGAGCTGGAACGCGCCCGGAGCATGGAGTTGGGCGACAGCCCCCTGTTCGGCCCCTCCTAGAGCCATTCCGGATGAACCGGAAAGGCTCGGGGATTTCGTGTTCCTCAAGCGCCGGCGCCGCATCCGCGGCTTTGCTTCCGCCCCTGACGGGGCGGGGGGGCGGTCGCGCCCCTGAAGCGTTCCCGCAGAACCGGAAACTCTCGGGAATTCGTGTTCCTCAAGCGCCGGCCCCGCATCCGCGGCTTTGCTTTCGCCCCTGGCGGGGCTCAGGCCGCGATCAGCTCGAAGCGGTCGACGTCGACGAGGCCGAGATCGGTGATCTTCAGGTGCGGGATCACCGGCAGCGGCAGGAAGGCGAGCTGGAGGAACGGCTCCGCGAGCGTGCAGCCCATGCCCCGCACCGCGGCGCGCAGGCCGGAGAGCGCGTGCTCCACCTCCTCGAACGCGCGGTCGCTGATCAGGCCGGCGACCGGCAGCGGCAGCTCGGCGACCACCACCCCGTCGCGCACGGCGACGAAGCCGCCCTGCAGCTCGATCAGCCGGTTGACCGCGACCGCCATGTCGGCGTCGGAGGCGCCGACCACGGCGACGTTGTGGCTGTCGTGGCCGACGCTCGACGCGAGCGCGCCCGAGCGCAGGCCGAAGCCGCGCACGAAGCCCCGGCCGACATTGCGGTTGATGCCGTGGCGCGCCAGCACGCAGACCTTCAGCACGTCGGCCTCGGGGTCGGGCAGCCGCTCGCCGTTCCGGTACGGCAACGACATCGTCAGGTGCTCGGTCAGGATCTTGCCGGGCAGGATGCCGATCACCGGCCCGCCTGGCCCCGCGGCCGGCACGCGGAAGACCTCCGCCCCGACGGGCTCCAGCTTCACCGAGCCCAGGCCCACCGGCCGCACCGTGGGCCGGCCGGCGAAGGTTTCCGGCCCGACCCGGCGGCCGTTGCGGATCACGCCTGCGACGCGGCAGTCCTCCAGATCCTCCAGCAGGACGATGTCGGCCCGGTAGCCCGGCGCGAGCAGGCCGCGGTCGTTCAGGCCGAAGCCGCGCGCCGCCGACCAGGTCGCGGCCCGGTAGACGGCGTCCACCGGCGCGCCGAGCGCGATCGAGCGCCGGATCAGGTGGTCGAGATGCCCTTCCTCGGCGATGTCCAGGGGATTGCGGTCGTCGGTGCAGAAGCCCAGGAACGGCGCGGTGACCGCGTCGATCACCGGGGCCAGCGCCTGCACGTCCTTCGACACGCTGCCGTCCCGGATCAGCACCTGCATGCCCTTGCGCAGCTTCTCGCGCGCCTCCTCGATCGAGGTCGTCTCATGGCAGTTGCGGATGCCGCAGGAGAGATAGGCGTTCAGCTCGCGCCCGGTCACCAGCGGGCTGTGCCCGTCGATGTGGCGGCCCTGGAAGGCCGCGAGCTTGTCCAGCACTTCCGGGTCCTTGGCCAGCACGCCGGGGAAGTTCATGAACTCCGCGAGGCCGAGCGTGCGGGGATGGTCGCGGTAGCGGTGCAGGTCCGCGGCGTCGAGCCGCGCGCCCGAGGTCTCCAGCCCGGTCGCGGGGACGCAGGAGGAGAGCTGCACGCGCAGGTCCATCGCCAGGTTGCCGGACGCCTCCAGGAAATAGTCGAGCCCGGCCGTGCCCAGCACGTTGCAGATCTCGTGCGGGTCGCAGATCGCGGTCGTCGTGCCGCGCGGCAGCACGCAGCGGTCGAACTCCTCGGGCGTGACCAGCGTGCTCTCGCAGTGGACATGGGTGTCCACGAAGCCCGGCACCGCGATCAGCCCATGGGCGTCCACGACCGTTTCGCCATCGTAATCGTCGTAGGTGCCGACGATCCGGTCGCCGCAGACGGCGATGTCGCTCTTCGCCAGCTCGCCCGTCGCGACGTTCAGGAAACGTCCGCCCTTGACGACGAGATCGGCCCTGGTCCGCCCCAGGGCCTGATCGATCCGCCGTTCCAGCTCTTCGCGCATCGAAGCCAACCGTCCCTCCGCCGCTTCCCGGGGAAAGCGTCCAGGGTAGCAGCCCCCGGGCGCGGTTTCACCCCCACAGGTCCGGCTCGGGCGGATACAGGGTGGCACCCTCGTAGCGCAGGGCGGGCGTCCTGTCCTGCGCCAGCAGCAGCGGCGCGTCCAGGTCGACGAAGCGCGCGCCCTGGGCGAGGAACATCGCCGGCGCCATGGCGAGAGAGGAGCCGACCATGCAGCCGATCATCAGCTCGAAGCCCGCGGCCAGCGCCTCGCGCCTGAGGTCCAGCGCCTCGGTCAGGCCGCCGGTCTTGTCGAGCTTGATGTTGATCACCTGGTACTTGCCCCGGACGCGCTCGAGGCCGGCCCGGTCGTGGCAGGACTCGTCCGCCCCGATCGGCACCGGCGAGCGGAAGCCCAGCAGCCCGTCGTCGTCCTTCTCGTGGAAGGGCTGCTCGATCATCTCGACGCCGAGATCGGCGAAAGCCGGGGCGAACGCCTCCAGATGCGCCCGCGTCCAGGCCTCGTTCGCATCGGCGATCAGCCGGGTCGAGGGAGCGGCCGCGCGCACCGCGTGCATGCGCTCCAGGTCGCCCTCGCCGCTCAGCTTCACCTTGAGCAGCGGCTTGCCGGCCGCGGCGCGCGTCGCCTCGGCCATCGCCTCGGGCGTGTCGACGCTGATCGTGTAGGCGGTGACGACCGGCTCGGGCGGCGCGTCCAGCCCGGCGAGCTGCCAGACCGGCACGCCGGTCAGCTTCGCCTCCAGGTCCCACAGCGCGCAGTCCACGGCGTTGCGCGCGGCTCCCGGCGGTATCGCCCGGCGCAACGCCTCGCGGTCCAGCCCGGCGGCGACCGCGTCCGCCATGGCGGCGATGTCGGCCATCACCTGCTCGACGCTCTCGCCGTAGCGCGGATAGGGCACGCATTCGCCCCGGCCGGTCACCGACCCGTCGGCGATCTCCGCCACGACGGTGTTCGCGACGGTGCGCGCCCCGCGCGAGATGCGGAAGACGCCGCGGATCGGGAAGGACTCGTGCCGGACGGCCAGCGTCCGTTTCGCCTCCGGAATGGTCATGGCCGGCTCAGCGCAGGATGTCGACGATCGGGCCGACGCCGGTGCGTACCGGGTCGACGCAGGGCATCGAGAACTCGTCGGACACCCGTTTCATCATGTCGAGCGCGCCGGCCTCGTCGAGGGCGGAGGTGTTGAAGGCGAAGCCGATCACCCTGGCCGCGGGGTTGGTCAGGCGGGCGGCCCGTTCGTGCGCCTCGATGCAGGTCCGCAGGTCGGGGACCTTGCGGTTGGGCAGGCCGCGCATGTGGGGGCGCATGGGCTCGTGGCACATCACCATCGCGTCGGGCTGGCTGCCGTGGACGAGGCCGAGCGTGACGCCGCCATAGCTGGGGTGCAGCACCGAGGCCTGCCCCTCGACGACGTCCCAGTGGTCGGGATCGTTGGCGGGGCAGAGATACTCGACCGCTCCCGAAATGAAGTCCGAGACGACGGCGTCGATCGCCACGCCGTCGCCCGCGATCAGGATGCCGGTCTGGCCGGTGGCGCGGAAATCGGCCTTCATGCCGCGCGCGCGCATCTCCTTCTCGATCGCGAGCGCCGTGAACATCTTGCCGATCGAGCAGTCGGTGCCGACGGCCAGCAGGCGCTTGCCCGGCCGCTTCTCGCCGGTGCCGATCTCGAAGCTGCGGGTGGGATGCCGGACGTCGGAGATGCGCCGCCCCAGCGCCCGTGCCTTGTCGCGCACGGCGGGGATGTCGGCGACCTTGCCGTGCAGGCCGCTGGCGACGTCCATGCCGAGGTCGAGCGCCGCCAGGATCGTCTCGATCCAGGCCTCGGAGATCCGCCCGCCGCGGTTGGCGACGCCGATGATCAGCGTCTTCGCCCCAGCCGCGGCCGCCTCCTCCAGCGTCCGGTCGGGCAGGCCGACATCGGCCACGCAGCCCGGCAGGCGGAACTGGCCGACGCACCACTCGCGCCGCCAGCGCGCGACCCCGTCCGCGACCTTCGCGGCCAACTGGTCCGGCGCGTCGCCGAGGAAGAGCAGGTAGGGATGCGCGATCGACAAGGCCGTCTCCGTGGGTTCGGGGTCTCTCGCGCGCAGTCTAGTCATTTGCCGGGCGCGCGCCAGGGGTTGCTCACGACCGTTTCCGGAAAACGAGCCCGTAACCTACCGGTGGCGACCCTTCGAACATTGGCTCGGACGGCAGGCAACGTGACGACGATGTGCTCGCAGTCGGCGGGATACGCGCAGCGCGGCGCGCATCCGCAATTTTAAGTAAACACAAAGCGCCATCAACATTTCCGACAAGAAAGCTACATGCGACGGCAGTAAATATTCTTGACGGACGGCGAAATGTCCCGCCAGATGTCGCAATAGCGGATGCACTCTCTTCCCGAACCTGCATGCCGCTGCATCAACGGGCAACCGCCATAGTCCTGGCGCAGGGTGCACGAATGAGCCAGTTTCGAACCTGCTTGCCTAACATGGTACCCGCATGTCTCGCGCCCGCTTCTCCACGATCGCATCCAGATCATCGCGCACCTCAGAACACCTGTTGTGGCGATCAAAGGCCGTTCTAAAATGACAGCTGCTTCAATCACCGCTCAGCCGAACTTTCAGGCATTTCAAAAAATCATGAATAATACTGAGAACTACCGGATCTGAGGCGGAAATAATATTGGGAAACCCTACCCCCGACATTGCCTTCGCCTCTTACCCGGCCGGTGCGGACTTCTGGTCGGGGCGCTTCGAAGACCCCCTCGGTTATCGAGAGCTTTCGACTTACGATATGCTGGGCTCACCTTCTCCGAGCCGGCAATCGAAAATCGACACGATGTCTCCGCTCTCCACCACTCTCGAAAAGGACGCACGAATCAAGTAATTTCAAATAACGAGCTTTGATGTGAACTGGAATTCACCCAAGAAAATTTCGTTTTTCGCGCTTCCTGCTTCTCCAACGGGCAAACCCATCATGACCTTCAGCCTCTGGTCCATCTTTGCCGCATCCTATCTCGTCACGACGCTCTCGCCGGGTCCGAACGTACTCCTGGTGCTCAACCAAGCGCTAAAATACGGCTGGAGAAGCATCTACGTGACGATCCTCGGCAATCTTTTTTGCCAGCTTCTCATCATTGCAGCGATTGCCTTGGGCATCGGAGCGCTCGTTGCAAGGAATCCCTACCTTTACGAGATCATGAAAATGATCGGGGGCACCTACCTGATATACTATGGGATGCGCATTCTCTATCGGCTCGTGCGCGGCGAAAACGGAAATTTGCCGTTGCCCCTCGACGGAACACAAGTACGCGAGCAGCAAACTTTCGTCGCCGGCTTTCGGGAAGCTTTTTTTGTTTCGGCCAGCAATCCCAAGACTGTCATCTTCCTCTCGGCTTTCCTTCCGCAGTTCGTTGACAGTCAACGCTCCATCCCGCTGCAGTTTGCCATCATGTTCGTGACTATCGCCCTGATCGTAGCGAGCATACATACCCTCTATGCGCTTTCCGCGTCGGAGCTGAAGAGACGCATCGTCAATCGGCGCACGAACCAAGCTCTCTCCGTCGTCACGGGTGCGCTCTTTGCCGTTCTGGGCATCGGCATCGTCGTCAGCTAAAAATCATGAACGAAATGCACGCGTCTTCCGCCTCCCATGGCAGCGGACAAGTACCGAAGATCCGGGTTGACGGCGCTGCTGATCGTCGCCGCCGGGCTCGTATCAATCCACCTGGGGTACTTTACAGGTATAATATCCCGCCCGGCTCATCCGTTGAGCAGCTGACATGTGACCCCCATCGAGAGGACCAGGGCTCGTCACCCGGACCTGCCTGCGGGAGGGGATGGATGCCGGTTGCAACCAGGCCGCGGCGGGAGTATCGAGGACTGCGGAACGACCGAGGCCACCACCCGTGCCCAACCTGCCGACTTTCCTGACCTTCTACGCCGCGGTGCTGGCCTTGCAGCTCGCCCCGGGGCCGGACATGGCGCTCGTGATCGCCCGCGGGGTCGGCCAGGGCCGGCGCACGGCGTTCCTGTCGGCCGTCGGCATGACCGCGCTCGCCGGCATGGTCCAGCTTCCCCTGCTGGCGTTCGGCGTCGCCTCCCTCGTGCAGGCGTCGCCCCTCGCCTTCGATCTGCTGCGCTGGACGGGCGCCGCCTACCTGGCCTGGCTCGGCGTCCGGCTCCTCCTGCGCGCGGGCCGGCACCGCGTCGCGGCGGCGGGGACGGCATCCCGGGTGTCGGACGCGGCGGCGCTGCGCGAAGGCATGATCAGCAACCTCGCGAACCCCAAGCCCATGGTGTTCATGCTCGCCTTCCTGCCGCAGTTCGTCGACCCCGCGAACGGCTGGCCGGTGACGGCGCAGATGCTCGCCCTCGGCGCGGTGCAGAAGGCGTCCGGCCTCGTGATCCTGGGCTCGATCGCGCTCGGCGTCGGGACGCTCGGCGGCTGGCTGGCGCGCCGCCCGGGCCTGCTCGCCTGGCAGGAGCGTCTGGCCGGCCTCGCGATGATGGTCCTCGGCCTGCACCTCGCCCTCACGGGCGACGGGCGGTCCGTCCGCTCCTGAACCCCTGCCCCCAGGCCAGTTCCCGGGCCCGCCCCCAGGAGAGACCGCCGCAGTGCTCCCGATCCTGCTGGTCATCGTCGGTGCGGCAGCGGCCGGCTTCGTGCAGGGGCTCTCCGGCTTCGCCTTCGGGCTCGTGGCGATGGCGTTCTGGGTCTGGGCCGTCCCGCCCCAGCTCCTGGGCCCCATGGTCGTCTTCGGTTCCCTGGTCGGGCAGCTGATCGGGATGGGGAAGGTCCGGCGCGGCTTCGATCTGGCCCGCGCGTCGCCCTTCATCCTCGGCGGCATGGCGGGCATCCCGCTGGGCGTGGCGATCCTGGGCTACATCGACCCGGACTGGTTCAAGTTCTGCGTCGGGCTGCTGCTCGTCGTCTATTGCCCGGTCATGCTCTTCATGTCGGGATTGCCGCACATTTCGGCGGGCGGGCGCGTGGCCGACGGTCTCGTCGGCGCCATCGGCGGCGTCATGGGCGGGCTGGGCGGGCTGACCGGACCGGCTCCGACCCTGTGGTGCAGCCTGCGCGGCTGGCCGAAGGACCAGCAGCGCGCGGTGTTCCAATCCTTCAACCTGACCATGCACGTGCTGACCCTGGCCGCCTACGCCGCGGCAGGCATGCTGACGGCGCAGGCGGGGCACATGTTCCTGATCGTCGCGTCGGCGATGGTCGTTCCGACATTGGCCGGGGCCTGGCTCTACGGCAAGGCGGACGACCGGCAGTTCCGGACGCTCGTCCTCGCCCTGCTGGGTGCTTCGGGCCTGGCGATGCTGGCGGCGGCGCTGCCCGGGATCGCCTGAGCCGCTGCCCGTCGGATCAGAGCAACGCCGCCAGGACGAGGACGATGCCCGCCGTGGCCACGTTCCAGACCAGCGACCGGACGACCGGTATGCCGGAGGCGTAGGCGAACAGGTATGCCACGCGGCCCCAGAAATAGAGCTGCGCGCCCCAGGCCGTCATCCAGCCCTGCCGGTCCGCGGCATGGGCGATCAGGATGGCGGCCGCGAACAGGGGGAACGTCTCCAGGAAGTTCCGCAGGGCGCGCTCGAACCGCCCGGCGACGCCCTGGAGCGGGGGAACCGGTTCGTCCCTGGCGCTCGCGGCCCAGCGGTAGCCCCGCTGCCGGCTCACCGTATGCGCGCTGAGGATGATGTGGACCAGCCCGAGCACGACGCCCAGGGCCAGCATTCGAAGTTCGGTGTCGATGGCGCCGCCCGGCCGTCCGGCCGCCCCTTCGTCAAGTTACGACTGGCGGTCAGCTTTAGCCGCATGTCCGTCGGGAAGCAACTTCCGCGCGGCAGCCGGGTGCCCGTCTTCTCACGCCGCTCCTCACGCCGCCGCGACGGCCTCGATCTCGATCAGCCAGGCCTCGTCGAAGATGCCGGCCACGACGACCGTCAGCGCCGGCTCCCGCCCGGCCAGCACCTCGTTGCGCACCGCGCGGTTGACCATGGCATGGCTCCGGTCGGCGAGATAGGTCCTGTGCATCACCAGATTGTCCAGGGACATGCCCGCCGCCGCGAGCTGCGCCTCGACGTTCCGCCACGCGAGCCGGCATTGCGCCTCGAAGCCCTCCGGCACGGTGCCGTCGGCGGCGACTGGGGTCTGGCCGCTGACGAAGAGCAGGCGTTCGTGGCCGCGGACCTCCAGCGCCTGCGAATAACCCGTGGTCGGCACCGGCGCCGCCTCGGCGTTGATGCGGGTGATCTTCATGCGAGCCTCCATCGTTGGTACTGGCATTGGTACTGGCATTGGTACCGGCCGGTTTCTGCGCCCGCGCCCGCCGCGGCTCAAACGATTGTTTCTCGACACCGGGAATAGATTTTCTATTGTCAGTACCCGGCCCAGCCGTGGAAGGGAGTACCTATGAGTTACCGCCTGCCGTCCCTGAACGGCCTTCGCGCATTCGAGGCCGCGGGCCGCCATCTCAGCTTCAAGCGGGCGGCGGAGGAGCTGTCGGTGACGCCCGGCGCGGTCAGCCAGCAGGTCAAGCACCTCGAGACCACCCTCGGCGTGCCGCTGTTCCACCGCCTGCACCGCAGCCTGGTGCTGACGGGGTTCGGGGAAACCCTCCTGCCGACGGTCAGCGACGCCTTCGAGCGCCTGTCCGCGGCGAGCGACGCGGTCGCCCGCACGCTGGAGACGCGGGCGCTGAGGCTCGGCGTGTCGCCGCGCCTGGCGGCCGACCCCGAAGCCCTGCTGGCGGCCGTCGCGGGGGGCGGGCGGGCGCCCGACTTCATCCGGGTCAGCCGGACCGACGAGGTCGCCGATCTCCTGAACGGGAGCCTGGACGCCCTGCTGCGCCCCGGCCCCGGGCCCTATCCCGGGCTCCATGCCGAGCACGTGGCCCTGAACGACGCGTTCGCCCCCCACCGCGAGGCCTCGCTCGTGGTCTGGCCGGGGCTCGCCCGGTGCCGGGAACTCCTCAAGGTGAAGGCGCTCCTCGGTCGCGGCTGACCGCCGCCCCCAGGGGCGGCAACCCCAATATCACGAGAACTGCCGAGACGGCCGACGGCACGACGATAAGCATTTTCCCCTCGCCATGCCGAATTTTTGGGCAGACCTGAAAGACTCGCCCTATCCTTCATGAAGGATTACGCTGGAACCCGGGACACAGCCGGCGGCGAATCCTGGCACGCTCCTTGCTGGTCCCGACGGCGGAAACCAGCCTGACGGGGGATCGTGAGAACTCGTTTCTTCGACGAGATGGGGCAGGACGGCGACGCCCGCCCCCAATACGCAGCCATCCGGGAATGGCTCGGGTCCACCCCTTTCGACGCGCTGTCGCTCAAGCGCCGGGAGGCGGAGGTGCTGTTCCGCAAGGTCGGGATCACCTTCTCCGTCTATGCCGAAGGCGGCGATCCCGAACGCCTGATCCCGTTCGACATCGTGCCTCGCGTCCTCGACGCGCGGGAATGGCGCTTCCTGTCCCGCGGGCTGGAGCAGCGCGTCGCGGCGCTGAACGCGTTCCTGCGCGACGTCTACGGCGAGCGCGAGATCCTGCGCGCGGGGATCGTTCCCGAGGCGCTGATCCTGCTCAACCCCAGCTTCCGCGCCGAGATGCAGGGGCTCGCCCCGGCCGGCGGCGTCTACACCCATGTCGCCGGCATCGACGTCGTCCGCGTCGGCCCGGACGACTTCCACGTCCTGGAGGACAACTGCCGGACGCCCTCCGGCGTGTCCTACATGCTCGAGAACCGCGAGGCGATGATGCGCCTGTTCCCGGACCTGTTCGAGCGGCTGCCGATCGCCCCGGTGTCCCACTACCCCGAGGAACTGCGCGAGACCCTCAAATCCGTGGCCCCGGCGCGCTGCGACGGCGAGCCCACCGTCGTCCTGCTGACCCCCGGCTCCTACAACAGCGCCTATTACGAGCACTCCTTCCTCGCGGACGAGATGGGCATCGAACTCGTCGAGGGCGCCGACCTCTTCACCGACGAGAACCTCGTCTACATGCGCACGACCCAGGGCCCGCGGCGGGTCGACGTCGTCTACCGCCGCATCGACGACGACTATCTCGACCCCCTCACCTTCCGGCCCGACAGCGCGCTGGGCGTCCCCGGCCTGCACGCCGCCTACCGCGCCGGCAACGTGACGATCGCCAACGCGGTCGGCGCGGGCATCGCCGACGACAAGAGCGTCTATCCCTACGTGCCGGAGATGATCCGCTTCTATCTCGGCGAGGAGCCGCTCCTGAAGAACGTCCCGACCTATTGCTGCGGCCGGCCGGACGACCTCGCCTTCGTGCTCGACCGCCTCGACGAGCTGGTCGTCAAGGAGACGCGCGGCAGCGGCGGTTACGGCATGCTGGTCGGCCCGCATGCGAGCCGGGAGGAACGCGCGGAGTTCGCGGCCAAGCTGCGCGCCCGGCCCGACGACTTCATCGCCCAGCCGACCCTGGCGCTGTCGACCTGCCCGACCTTCGTCGACAGCGGCATCGCGCCCCGCCACGTCGACCTGCGGCCCTTCGTGCTGGTCGGCCGCGAGGTGCGCATCGTCCCGGGCGGGCTGACCCGCGTGGCGCTGCGCGAGGGCTCGCTCGTCGTCAACTCCAGCCAGGGCGGGGGAACCAAGGATACATGGGTCCTGGAAAGCGATGCTGAGCAGAACCGCTGACAACCTCTTCTGGATGGCCCGCTACGTCGAGCGGTCGGAGAACCTGGCCCGGCTGCTCCTCGTCGGCCACCGCATGTCGAGCATGGCCCGCTCCCTCGGCAACCCCGGCAACGAGTGGCAGTCCACCCTGACCGCCTCGGGCTGCGCGTCGTCGTTCTTCGAGAAGCATGCGGAGGCCGTCGGCCCGGCGGTGGTCGAGTTCCTGGTGACCGACGCCGGCAACCCGTCCAGCATCGTGTCCTGCATCGACACCGCCCGCCGGAATGCCCGCAGCGTCCGCACCGCGCTCACCACCGACGCCTGGGAGGCGCTGAACCAGACCTGGCAGCAGGCCCGCAGGCTGCAGCCCGGCTCGCTGAAGACGGAACGCCTGCCCGAGCTGCTGGAATGGGTGAAGGAACGCTCGCTGCTGTTCGGCGGCGCCTGCACGAACACCATGCTCTACAACGACGCCTATTTCTTCACCCGGCTCGGCACGCTGCTGGAACGCGCGGACAGCACGGCGCGCATCCTCGACGTCAAGCATCACGTCCTGCTGCCCGGGACGGAGGGCGGCGGCGGGACGCTCGACCATTACCAATGGCAATCGATCCTGCGCTCGGCCTCGGCGCTGCGCAGCTACCACTGGCTCTACCACGACCGCCTGGAGCCGTCGCGGATCGCCGAGCTGCTGATCCTGCGCGCCGAGCATCCGCGCTCGCTCGTCGCCTGCCTCCAGCAGGTGGCGCAGATCCTGGACCAGCTCGCCTCGCGCTACGGCGGGCCGCGCGGCGAATGCCACCGGCTGGCCGGCGAGATGCATTCGCGGCTGCGCTACGGGCGGATCGAGGACGTGTTCCGGTCGGGGCTGCCGGGGTTCCTCTCCGGCTTCCTCGAAGACCTCGGGCGTCTCGGCGACGAGATCAGCCGGTTCTACCTGCGCTGAGGAGACGTCCCTTGCTGCTGCGCGTCAGGCACCAGACGACCTACCGGTACGACGCCCCGATCGACTACTCGATCCAGGCGCTGCGCATGACGCCGCTGCCCTACGAAGGGCAGCAGGTGCGCCACTGGTCGATCTCGGTCAACGGCAGGACCGGCCCCGGCGGCATCCCGGACGGCTACGGCAACCTCACCACCGTCGTCACGACGCCGCGCCGGCACCGCGAGCTGGTCGTGACGGTCGAGGGCGAGGTCCGCACCACCGACACCGGCGGCGTCGTCCGCGGCGTGCGGGAGACCCTGCCGCCGGCCTTCTACCTGCGCCCGACCGAGCTGACGGCCGCCGACGAGGCGATCGACGCGCTCGCAGCCGGGAACGGGCCGGGGGATGCGCAGGGGGATGCGCAGGGGGACGGGACGGTGCTGGAGCGCCTGCACCTCCTGATGGCCACGCTGCGCGGGCGCATCGCCTACACGACCGGCGTCACCGGCGCCGCGACGACCGCCGCGCAGGCGCTGCGCCAGGGCTCCGGCGTCTGCCAGGACCACGCCCATGCCTTCATCGCGGTCGCGCGGCGCATGGGCGTCCCGGCCCGCTACGTCAGCGGCTACCTGCTGACCCCGGGCGCGCCGTCCGAGGCCGACGCCGCCCATGCCTGGGCGGAGGCCCATGTCGACGGCCTGGGCTGGGTCGGGTTCGACGCGGCCAACGGGGTCTGCCCGACCGGAAGCTACGTCCGCACCGCCATCGGGCTCGACTACTGGTCGGCGGCGCCGGTCCGCGGTATATGGAGGGGCAACGCCGCCGAGGACCTTTCGGTCCGCGTCCGGGTCGAGGATCTCGGCCAGGAACAGTAACCCCAGCCAACCCGGGCTCGTCTCATGACCTACTGCGTGGGCCTCGACCTGAAGGACGGGCTCGTGATGCTCTCGGACACCCGGACCAACGCGGGCGTCGACCACATCTCGACCTTCGGCAAGATGCACGTCGTCGAGGTGCCCGGCGAGCGGGTGATCGTGCTGGTCACCGCCGGGAACCTGGCCGTGTCCCAGGCGGTGGTCAACCTGCTCCACGAAGGGGTCGAGCACGACGGCGGTACGGACACGCTGCTGAGCGTCCCGTCGATGTTCCGCGCGGCCCAGCTCGTCGGTGCGGCCGTGCGGCGGGTGTTCGAGATCGACGGGCCGGGCATGGCGGCCCAGAGCGTGCCGTTCGACGTGTCGATCCTGATCGGCGGCCAGATCGCCGCGCGCAGTCTGCGCCTGTTCCAGGTCTATGCCGCGGGCAACTTCATCGAGGCGACGCCGGACACGCCCTTCCTCCAGATCGGCGAGCACAAATACGGCAAGCCGATCCTGGACCGCGCCGTGACCTACGACACGCCGCTGGCCGACGGCGTCAAGCTGGCGCTGATCTCGATGGACTCGACCCTGCGCAGCAACCTGACCGTCGGCATGCCGGTCGACCTGCTGGTCTACCGGCGCGACGCGCTGGCGGTCGAGCTGCGGCGCAGGATCACCGAGGAGGACGAGTATTTCCGCGCCATCCGCCAGCGCTGGTCGGATGCGCTGCGCGAAGCCTACCGCACAATCCCGCTGCCGGACTGGGGCTGACGCTCCGCGGCCTACGGCACCAGCACCACCTTGCCGCTCGTGCGCCGGTCCTTGACGGCTTGGTGCGCCTGCGCCGCGTGCTCGAGCGGGTAGGAGCCGCCGCGCATCACCCGCAGCTCGCCCCGGGACGCCCGGCCGAACAGGTCCGCGACGTCCCTCCCCGCCCGGGCCGGGTCCAGCAGCGCCAGCAGCACGAAGCCCCTCAGCGCCTGGCTCCTGGCGAACGCCCGCTCCAGCCCGGCGGCGGCGACCTCGAACCGCCCCAGCGCCCCGAATACCAGCTCGCCGCCCGGCGCCAGCGCGTCGAGGCAGGCCGAGGTCAGGCCGCCGCCGACGAAGTCGTAGACGACGTCCACGCCGGCGTCGCCGGTCGCGGCCCGCACGCGGCCCG
Organism: Arenibaculum sp.; assembly: GCF_035998295.1. Taxonomy (NCBI): domain Bacteria; kingdom Pseudomonadati; phylum Pseudomonadota; class Alphaproteobacteria; order Rhodospirillales; family Azospirillaceae; genus Arenibaculum; species Arenibaculum sp. The sequence continues at coordinate 28,785 of NZ_DASYHS010000058.1, forward strand.
CCCAGTCCGGCGCCGTGTAGTCGACGGCGACGTCGGCGCCGAGCGAACGCGCCAGGTCGCGCTTGTCCTGCGACCCGGCGGCGGCGATCACCATGCCCGCCCCGGCGGCCCTGGCGAGCTGCACCAGCAGCGTCCCGACGCCGCCGCCCGCCGCGGTCACGAGCACGGCCTTGCCCTCCGGCGGGCTGCGCCGCAGCGCATGCAGCGCGGTCAGCCCCTGCACGAGCAGGGCGGCCGCGTCCTCGAACGCCAAGTCGTCGGGCAGCGGTACGGCCGATCCCGCGTCGACGGCCACGTATTCGGCATACCCGCCATAGGGGCGGCCGGTCGCGAACAGCGGCACCGCGACCCGCGCGCCGACCCGCGGTTCGGCGACCCCGGCGCCGTGCGCCTCGACGACGCCGGCGACCTCGACCCCCGGGGCCGCGGGCAGCTCGGGCGTGACCGCGTAGCGGTCGTCGAGCATCAGGGTCTCGAAGAAGTTGATGCCCGCGGCACGCACCCGGACCAGGATCTCGCCCTCCGCGGGAACGGGCGTCGGGACGTCCACGACTTCGAGGGCGTCGGGGCCGCCGAAGCGGGTCAGTCGAACGGTCTTCATGGAGCACCTCGCGGTTCGATATGGCGGAGGCACCACTTTTCACGTATGCCCCGGATCGGGACTACACACACTTCCGTGCCATACTTACCTCGAGGTGACTATGGCCGAACCGACGAAGCGCCTGCCCGCCCTGCCGGCCGAGCGCGCCCTGAAGGTGATTTCGGGCCGCTGGAAGGCGGTCATCCTCTACCACCTGTTCGACGGGCCCAGGCGGCTGTCGGAGCTGAGGCGGCTGGTGCCGGACATCAGCCAGAAGGTGCTGATCCAGCAGCTCCGCGAGATGGAGGAGCACGGCCTCCTCACCCGCGAGATCTTCCGGCAGGTCCCGCCCCGCGTCGACTATTCCGCCACGCCGCTGGGCCTGAGCCTCGAACCCGTGCTGCTCGCGCTGTGCGACTGGGGGCAGCGCCACGCCGCCGAGCTGAACGAGCTGGACCGGGTCGCCGCCTGCGTGATCAGGCCGCGGCGCCGGGAAGCGGCCCGCGCGGGCTGAACTCCGGGCCCGCGCCGGCCTCCTCGCGCAGCCACTGCGCGAACGCGGCCGGCCGCGGCTCCTCCAGCCGCGCCGGCGGGGCGACCAGCCAGTGCGCGTACTCGGTCCGCAGCGTCCGGTCCGTCAGGCGCAGGAGCGCGCCCGTGTCCAGATACGCCGCCGCCAGCGAGCGGCGGACCAGCGCGATCCCGTGGCCGAGCAGTGCTGCCTGCAGCACGGTCGCCGCGTCGGGCAGATGGATCATGCTTCCTTCGGCCGGCGCGCCATCGAGCCACGCCGTCCAGGCCAGGCTCGGCTCGTCGGGGCCCAGGCCGGCATCGTGCAGCAGCGGATGCGCGCGCAGCTCCGCCGGCCGGCGCGGCGCGCTCGCTCCGCGCAGCAGGGCCGGGCTGCAGGCCGGGAACGCCTCGTCCGCCATCAGCAGTTCGGCCGGGAGCCCGGGCCAGCGGCCCGGGCCGAAGCGTACCGCCAGGTCCGCCTCCCCGCCGCGCAGGTCCGCCAGGCGCGCGTCGGCCAGCAGGCGCAGGTCGATCCCGGGATGGCGGTCGCGGAACCGGGGCAGGCGCGGCAGCAGCCAATGGGTCGCGAACGACGGCGGCACCGCGACGCGCAGGACCCCTTCCCCGCCCGGCCGCACCAGCCGTTCCGTCGCGCGGTCGATCGCGGCCAGCGCATGCGCGACCTCGGCGCGGTAGCCGCGCCCGGCGACGGTCAGCGACAGCCCCCGCGCGTGCCGCTCGAACAGCGCCGTCCCCAGCACGTCCTCGAGCGCGCGCATCTGCTGGCTGACGGCCGCCGGGGTCACGTGCAGTTCCTCCGCAGCGCGGCGGAAGCTCTCGTGCCGCGCCGCCGCCTCGAAGGCGCGCAGCATCGGCAGGGGTGGCCGGCGGCCCATGGAACACCTCGGAGGGAAAGCTGTAGTTACCCTAAGATCAAGAATTGGTCGTTTGTGCGCAAGCTGATCTTAGCCGATGATCCGGAAACGACGAACCGGAGCAAGACCATGACCGACCTGCCTTTCGTGACCCTGGACGTCTTCACCGAGACGCCGTTCACCGGCAACCCGCTGGCGGTGTTCCCGGCGGGCGAGCACGTGCCGGAAGCCCTGATGCCCAGGATCGCCGCCGAGCTGAACCTCAGCGAGACGGTGTTCGTCCTGCCGGCGGTGCGGCCGGGCAGTGCCGCGCGGCTGCGCATCTTCACGCCGACGATCGAGATGCCCTTCGCCGGCCATCCCGTCGTCGGCACCACGGTGGCGCTGGCGCAGGCCGGCCGGTTCGGCCCCTTCGCGGATCGCGTCGAGGTGGTCCTGGACCTGGAGGCCGGCCCGGCGCCGGTCACGGTCGAGCGGGTGCCCGGCGGCCTCGTCCGGGCGACGCTGACGACGCCGCGCCAGCCGGTCCCGTTGCCGGCCACGACCGACCGCGCCGTCCTGGCCGCCCTGCTCGGCCTTCCGGCCGAGGCGCTGGCCGCCGAGGTGGAGCCCGGCGGCTTCGGCGCCGGCGTGCCGTTCACGATCATCCCGCTGGCGAGCGCCGAGGCGCTGGCCGCGGCCCGCCTCGATCTGGGCGTCTGGCGCGACCGGATCGCCGGGACCGCCGCCCCGCACGTCCACGTCGTGTTCATGGAGGACTGGCGGACGGGCCGGGATATCCGCGCCCGCATGTTCGCCCCTGCCATGGGCATCGCGGAGGACCCGGCCACCGGCGCGGCGGCCGCCGCCCTGGCCGGCTGGCTGGCCGACCGGCAGCGGCACGACGCGGGCACCGCCTCGTGGACGATCCGCCAGGGCGTCGAGATGGGCCGGCCCAGCACGATCGGGCTGTCGGCCGACCTGCGGGACGGCCGGACCACGGCGGTCCGCATCGGCGGCACGGCCGTGGCGGTCGGCCGGGGCGCGGTCCTTGCAGCGGCGGTTCAGAACACCGCGATGTAGGCGAGGACGATCAGGGCCACGATGATCAGCGTGACGATCCAGGCGATCGGCATCGTCCAGCGCCTGGGCGCCACCGGGTCGGGCAGCGGCGGCCGGGCGGCGTCCCGGCGCTCTTCGGCGGTGTGCTGCTCGAACTCGCGGCGCACGTCGCCGCGCGTCGCGCCGCCCCCTTCGTCACGGCGTCGTTCGGCCATGTCCTTCTCCCTTGCAGTAGTCCGGTACAGGAATCGCAACTGGCGCGGGGCGATAGGGTTCCGGGAAACCATCGGCGCCCGCGCCCGTTTCCCTGACGACATCGGAGAAGGAATCCCCATTGCCGCGCCCGATCGTGATGGCCCTGCTGGCGCTGTGCGCCTGCGATGCGCAGCCGCAGCTCCGCCACATGGTCGCCATGGGCGACGCCGAGCGCGGCCGGGCGGCGATCGAACGGTACGAATGCGTGGCCTGCCACGCGATCCCAGGCGTCGACGGGCCGGACGGCATCGTCGGGCCGCCGCTGACCGCCTTCAGCCGGCGCACCTACATCGCCGGCTCCCTGCCCAACGCGCCGGGCACCCTCGTCGCGTGGCTGCGGGACCCGCCGGCGATCCTGCCCGGGACCGGCATGCCCGACCTCGGCGTCGGCGAGGCGGAGGCGCGGGACATGGCGGCGTATCTCTACACGCTCGGCAGCCCGGGAGACCCCGACGCCCCCATCCCCCGGCGCGCCTCCGTGCCGCCCGAGGACCGGCTGGCCGCCGAAAGGGCCGCGGCGGCGCTGCTGGAGGGAGGCGGCGGCCCCGGCATCCCGATCGAGCGCGCGATGGAGATCGTGGCCTCCCGGATCGCCGCGGCGGCTCAGCGCTGAACCCGGACCGGCCGGCCGGGCAGCGCGCGGGCGAACGCCGCCAGCCAGACCAGGCCGAGCGCCGTGGTCGCGACCGGATCGGTCCAGTGGATGCCGAGCCCGTCGGCGGACGGGCGGACCTGCCAGTAATGATGCGCGACGTGCTGCACCAGCAGCAGGCAGGACGCGGCGATCAGCACCGGCCGCCGACGCCGGCTGCGGCGGCGCAGCAGCAGCAGCACCGCGAGCCCCGCCGACGGCAGGATCAGGCCGATCATCAGCCACCGCCACTCGCCGCCGCGCTGCAGGTACCAGGCCACCTCGTCGGGCAGGTTGGCCGACCACACGACCAGGAACTGCATGAACCAGAGATAGCCCGCGGTCGCGACCAGGACCAGCAGCCCGCCCGCCAGCGACGCCACCCGGCCCGGAGGCTCCCGGTCGGGCCGGACGCTGGCGACCAGCACCGCGAGCGCCAGGGCGGCCGTGAGCTGGCTCGCCGCGAAGGCCAGCCCGAAGGCGCTGGACAGCCATTGCGGATGCAAGGACATGGCCCAGTCGGTGGCGGCCAGGGTCACGGTCGGCACGAACAGGACCAGGCCCACGGCCGAAGCCCGCTGGTGGTGCCGCCCCGGCCCGGTCACGATCCAGGCCAGGAGGCTCCATGCCGCCAGATAGGCGACCGTGCGCCCGACGAAGAACGGCGGCGACAGCCACTCCGCGCGGATCGTCGGGGCGAGTTCCGGCCGCAGTCCGCCCGACAGTCCGGCTGACGGTCCGGCTGACGGTCCGGGAGACGCCCAGGGATAGATCTCGCCCAGGCCGAGCAGGACCGGCACCGCGGCGACGGCCAGCAGGGGCAGGGTCAGCGCACCGGCCTCCAGCTCGGCGCGGACGGGGCCCAGCCAAGCCTCGCCGAGCAGGTGCCCGACCATCAGCAGGCCGAGGCAGCCGACCCCGATCCCGGTCCACAGCAGGAAGCCCGCCAGCCAGGCATGGAAGAACGCCCCGCTCGCCCCCCACCATCCCGCCGCCGCGACGGCCAGCATCAGCAGCGCCCCGGCCGCGGCGAGGCGGTGCAGGCGCAGGAAAGGCGCCGTCTCCGCGCACCCGCTCATGGCGCCATCTCCCCATCCGGCATCTGGCTGAGCTGGAGCGCCTTCACATAGGCCGCGATATGCCAGCGGTCCTCCGGCGCGATGCGGTCGGCATAGGAGGGCATGGCGCCCGGCCCCTCGGTCACGATCGCGACGATCGCCGCCAGGTCGAGCGCGCGCATGGCCGGTTCGTGGAAGGACGGCGGCTGCGGGAAGCCGTGCCGGACCACGATCCCGTCGCCCTGGCCGGCGATGCCGTGGCAGGGCGTGCAATGGATCGCGAAGCGCTCCCGGCCGCGCCAGGGATCGGGCGGGACGGGCGGCGCCAGCACCTCGGCGGCACGCTCGAGCATCCCGCGCGGGACCGTCCCGTCCGGGATCGGCTCGAACAGGGCCGAGCCCGGCTCGTCCGCCCGCTGATAGTCGGACTGGTCCTTCATGCCGCCGTCGCAGGCAGCCAGAGCCAACAGGAACAGCGCCGGCAGGACCGGCACGGCGAGGCGGCGGATCATCGCGCCACCTCGGTCAGCAGGCCCGGCTCCAGCCTGTCGAGCAGCCGCCGCGTGCGGCCGGGATCGTAGAGCGGGTCGTCCGCACGCACGCACAGGAAGAAGCCGTTCTCCGTGACGGCGTCGAATTCCGGGACGTCGAACAGCGGATGGTGCAGCCGGGGAAGGCGGGTCAGCACCAGCAGCCAGAACACCGCCGTCATGCTGGCGCCGAGGAAGGCGAGCGTGATCGAGGGCATCAGGAAGCTCGGCCAGCTGTGCAGCGGCCGGCCGCCGACATTGATGGGATAGTCGACGGTGCTGGTCCAGTACTGGAGCAGGTAGAAGCCCACGCCCAGCGTCACCGCGCCGGCCGCCGTGAGCAGCGGCAGCAGCAGGCGCGGCCACCGCGATGGCACCACGTCGTCCAGCTCGGCGATCGGGAACGGGCTGAACGCGTCGAACCGCCGGTAGCCGGCCTCCCGGACCGCCAGGGCCGCCTCGACCAGCCGCTCCGGCCCGTCGAAGCGCGCGAGCAGCCCGTACGCGGGGGCCGTCATCGGTCGTCCTCCCCGCTCCGGTCCCCGTCCTCGTCCCTGGCCTCGTCCCCGTCCTCGTCGCGCCGTCCGGCATGCACCTCGAACACCGGGATCACCGGCACGAACCGCAGGAACAGCAGGATCAGCGTGCCGTAGACCGCGATCGACCCGACCAGCAGCGGCCATTCCCACACGCTCGGCGAGTAGCCCTCCCATGCCGAGGGCAGGTAGTCGCCGAGCAGCCCGCCGACCACGATCATGAACCGGTCGAGCCAGATCCCGACCGCCACCAGCAGGCCGACGAGGATCAGCGCCGCCACGTTGCGGCGCATGCGCCGCCACCACAGGACCTGCGGGGCCAGCACCGCGCAGGCGACGGCGCCCCAGTACAGCCAGGCGAACTCGCCGGTCGCCCGCAACAGCCAGGACTGCAGCTCCACCTTGCTGGCGTACCAGGACGAGAAGGCCTCGAAGGCGTAGGACCAGGCGATGACGATGGCGTTGGCGATCAGCAGCGAGGAGACGACGTCGAGGTGGCGCTGCGTGATGAAGCCGTGCAGCTCGAAGAAATGGCGGGCCAGCAGCGCCACGACCAGCACCATGCCGATCCCCGAGATCAGCCCGCTGACGACGAAGTAGAGGGGGTAGCGGGGCTGGTGCCATTCCGGCACCAGGGTCACCGCGAACTCCGTGGAGACCGTGCTCTGCATGAACACGGCCATCGCGACCAGCAGCCCCGCCAGCGTGTGGTAGGCGCGCTGGTGGTTGCGCCAGTGCCGGGCGGAGCCCCGCCAGCCGAGCGCCAGGACCCCGAAGACCTTGCGGGCCAGGGCGCCGCGGGCGCGGTCGCGCAGATGGGCCAAGTCCGGGATCAGGCCGACATACCAGAAGGAGGCCGTGACCACGAGATGGGTCAGGATCGTGAAGAAGTCCCAGACCAGGGGGCTGCGGAACTGCGGCCAGACGCCGAAGGTGGCCGGGTACGGGAACACCCAGTGGAACAGCCACGGGCGGCCCAGATGCAGGATCGGGAACAGGCCGGCGCAGATCACCGAGAACAGCGCCACCGATTCCGCGAAGCGGTTGAGGGCGCTGCGCCAGGGCGCCCGGCGCACGGTGAACGCCGCCGCCATCAGGCTCGCGGCGTTCGCGATGCCGATCCACCAGGCGTAGTTGATGATGTCGAAGCCCCAGACATGGGGAATGTTGGTCCCCCATACCCCGACGCCGCGCACGACCAGCACGACGGTCGCGTAGACGAACAGCAGGCTTCCCGCGACCGCGGCGGCGAACGCCGCCAGCCAGCGCCAGCCGAACCGCTGGCGGAGCACCACTCCGCCGATCGCCCCGTGCGGGGGGTGCGGGGCTTCGGCGCCGGCATCCGCCATCAGGAAGCCTCCTCCGGCGCGGGCGGATCGTCGATGCGGGCGAGATATGTCGTGCGCGGCCGGGTGTTCAACTCCTCCAGCAGCCCGTAGTTCAGCGGGCTCGCCTTGGCCCGGCTGACGGCGGAGGCCGGATCGGTGATGTCGCCGAAGGTGAAGGCCCGGGTCGGGCAGGCCTGCTGGCAGGCGGTGACCACCTCGCCGTCCGCGATCGGCCTGTCCTCGAGCTTGGCCTGGATGCGCGCCTTCTGGATGCGCTGCACGCAGTAGGTGCATTTTTCCATGACGCCGCGCTCGCGCAGCGTGACGTCGGGATTGGCGGTGACCTCGGGCCGGCCGCCCTCGTCGGCATAGTCGAACCAGTTGAAGCGCCGGACCTTGTAGGGGCAGTTGTTCGAGCAGTACCGCGTGCCGATGCAGCGGTTGTAGACCATCACGTTCAGCCCTTCGGAATCGTGCACCGTCGCGTTCACCGGGCACACCACCTCGCAGGGCGCCTTCTCGCAATGCATGCACAGGACCGGCTGGAAATGGATCCGCGGGTCGGCCGGGTCGCCTTCCCAGTAGCGGTCGATGCGTAGCCAGTGCATCTCGCGCCCGCGGGCGACCTCCTCCTTGCCGACGGCGGGCACGTTGTTCTCGACCTGGCAGGCGATGACGCAGGCGTTGCAGCCGATGCAGGCGTTCAGGTCGACCGCCATGCCCCAGGCCGGGCCGGAATAGTCGTATTCGGGATAGATCGATGGCAGGTCCTCCCCGGCCACCTCGGTTTCCTCTCCGGCCTCTTCCCCGGCCGCCTCCCCGCCCGCCTCTCCGCCCAGCGCGGCCATGGCCGCGAGGCGCGCCAGCGGGACGCTGCGCACGAGGTCGCGCCCGACCATCGTGCCGTGGTCCTGCGTCGTCGCCAGCAGGTGGCGGCGGCCCGACGGCTGCAGCACGGCGCCGCCGTCGACCCAGGGCGCTTCGGACCGGCGCACCGAATACGCATCGAACCCCAGCCCCCGCGCGACGTCGCCGCGCCGGTGGCCGTAGCCGAGCGGCAGCGTCACGCAGTCCGGCGCATGTCCCGGCAGCAGCCAGACCGGCGCTTCGAGCGCGCGGCCGTGCAGCTCCAGCACCGCGCCGTCGCCGTTGGCGAGGCCGAGCCGCGCGGCCGTGGCCGGCGCGATCAGGATCGCGTTGTCCCAGACCAGCTTGGTCAGCGGCTTGGGCAGTTCCTGGAGCCAGGCGTTGTCGGCGAACTGGCCGTCCCAGACCGACGGGTCGGGCGCGAACAGGACCGTCAGCCCCTCGCCTTGCGCCGGGACGGGCGGCGGCACCTCCCATCCCGGCGCGAGGCGCACCGGAATCTCCTCGAACGCCGTGCCTTCCACCACCCCGTCGTGGAGCGTCCGGAGCCAGGCCGCCTCGAACTCGCCCGGCGGGAAGGCCTGCTCCCAGTAGCCGCGCACCAGCTCGCGGGCCGGAGCCTCGGACCCGGCCAGTCGGGCCACCAGCTCCAGCGCGGTCATCGTCCCGGCCGGCGGCGCCAGGGCCGGCTGCATCAGCCCGACCGTGCCGTTGGGCGCGCGCAGGTCGCCCCAGCTCTCCAGCGGATGGGCCAGGGGCAGGGTCCACAGGCATTCCGCCGCCGTCTCGTCGAGGCGCGAAGCCAGGCAGAGGGAGAACGGAACCCGCCGGATGCGCCGCGCGAGATCGAGGTCGGCCGGCGCGTCGTAGGCGGGGTTCGCGTCGATCACGACGAGGCGGGAGACCGCCCCGGCGTCGATCTCGGCCGCCAGCGCCGCCAGCGCCGCCACGCCCGACGGCGCCCCGGCCAGCACGGGCCGGGTATGATGGACGGTCGTGCCCACCGCGCCCAGGGCGAGGTTGACGGCGTGGACGAGCGCGTGGACCTCCGGGGGCGCCCGGCGGCCCGCGGTCACGACCGCCGCCGGCCCGGCCCGGCGCAGGTCCTCGACCAGTCCCGGCGGCAGCTCGACCCCGTCGTCGGCGGGCGGCACGACGCCGAGTGCCGCGGCCACGGCCCGGGCGATCGCCGGCACCGCGCGCGGGGACACGGGGAAGCGCCGGTCGGCCCTGGCCCCGGTCAGGCTCGGACAGGCCTCGAACACCCACAGCCGGCTGAAGCGGGCCGGATCGCGCCGGCCGGCAATGAAGCCGGCGCCGTTGGCAACCTGGTTCGGCCCGGGGCCGAGCGGATCGTCGTCGATCGCGACGATGACCGACGCCCGCGCGAGGTCGAGCCGCGTCTCCAGCCGTTCCCCGAAGGCGAGCGCCGCGCCGTCCAGCCGGTTCCCGTCGCCGACCGGGCTCCATTGCAGCCACCGTGCCTCCGGCAGCCGGTCCAGCAGGGAAGCGATCCCGGCCGTCAGGCTGGGCGAGGAGACGGGGCCGGTCAGCAGGCGCAGACCGGCTCCCCCGTCGGCGGCGAACTCGGCCGCAAGCTGCGCGAGCGTGCCGTCCAGGCGCCGTCGGCCCCCGCCGCGGCGCAGCGCCGCCCGCAGCCGGTCCGGGGCGTACAGCGACAGGATCGCGGCCTGGGCGAAGGCGTCGGTCGCGCCCAGGCTGGCGGGATGCAGGGGGTTGCCCTCGATCTTGGTCGGCCGGCCTTCGTGGCTCTCGACCAGGACGCCGCGCCCGTAGCCTTCGAGCGGCAGGCTGGTCGCGAAGAACAGCGGCTCGCCCGGCACGTGCCCCGGCGTCGCCCCCGCCCGCGACACGATCGGGTCGGCGGGCGCTTCCGCCGGCAGCCGCTCGCAGCCGGCCGTCCCCGCCAGCGCCACCGAGGCGCCCATCAGCTTCAGCAGGCTGCGCCGGCCGGTCGCGGTCGCGCGGGCGAGGTCGGGGAACTCGCCGTCGCGCCAGCGCAGCGCCCCCGCGTCGCCGTCCAGCGCCTCCAGGCTGCGCCAGGTCGCCTCCGGCCTGTCTTCGTCGCGCTCCGTCATCAGCGATGGCACCTCGAGCAGTCCGTGAGCGGATGGAGCAGGCCGCCGTCGCCGTCCGTCACCGGCGGGCCCACGGGCTCCACCTCGCGATGGCAGTCGAGGCACCAGCTCATGGAAAGGGTCCCGGCCTTGGCGATGCGGGGCATCTCCTCGACCGGGCCATGGCAGGTGGCGCAGCCGACGCCGGAGGAGACGTGGATGCCGTGATGGAACAGGGCGTGGTCGGGCACGCGGTGGACCCGGTTCCACAGGAACGGCTCCCCGGTGTCGAAGGCCGTGCGCAGCGGGCCGAGCGCGGCGCCGCCGACCGGTAGGCCGTCATGGCACCCCAGGCAGGTCTGCGCGGGCGGGATGCCGGCGAGCGCCGAGCGCTCGACGGTGGTGTGGCAGTACCGGCAGTCGAGGCCGAGGTCGCCGGCATGGAGCAGATGGCTGAACGGGACCGGCTGCGGCTCCGCCTTCCCCACCCGCCAGTACCAGTCGCTGCGCGTCACGACGTAGCCCCCCACGGCTGCGACCAGCACCGCGGCGACGATCCCGGCGAGGATGCTGCGCGCGATCGTGGTCGAGCGGGGCGGGAAGATCTGTGCCATTACAAAGGTCGTTTCGCCCGGCTGCCAAGGGACGGGTCGCGCGCCGTTCCGATAGCGGCTTCCGGGAAACGAGGCAGCGCATCAAGTGTTCCAAGGCGGGCGGGCGTTCCGAGAGGCGGGCTTGACCGCCCCCGCGCGGTTCCGCCATGGTTGAGGGCGGGAGGGGACCAGATGGCGAACCAGGACGGGGATGCACCGCCGATCGCGGCACGCGTGAAGGCGCTGGAACAGGTGCTGGTCGAGAAGGGGCTCGTCGACCCGGCCACGCTCGACCTGCTGATCGACACCTACGAGACCAAGGTCGGGCCGCGCAACGGCGCGCGCGTCGTCGCGCGCGCCTGGACCGATCCGGACTACCGGCGGCGCCTGCTGGACGACGCCACCTCGGCGATCGCCGAGCTGGGCTACACCGGGCGCCAGGGCGAACACATGCTGGTGGTGGAGAACACGCCGGCCGTCCACAACATGGTCGTCTGCACGCTGTGCTCCTGCTATCCCTGGCCGGTCCTCGGACTGCCGCCGGTGTGGTACAAGTCCGCCCCCTACCGCTCGCGCGCCGTGCTCGACCCGCGCGGCGTCCTGCGCGAGTTCGGGCTCGAGCTGCCCGAGGAGGTCGAGGTGCGGGTCTGGGACAGCACCGCCGAGCTGCGCTACCTCGTCCTGCCGGAGCGCCCGGCCGGGACCGACGGCCTGTCGGAGGAGGAACTCGCCGCCCTGGTCACCCGCGACGCGATGATCGGCGTCGCGCGCGTCGGGCCGCCGGGAGCCCGGCCGTGAACGGCGGCCACGACCTCGGCGGCATGCACGGCCTGGGGCCGGTCGAGGCGGAGCCGGGAGAGCCGCCCTTCCACGAGGAATGGGAGCGCCGCGCCTTCGCGCTGACGCTCGCCATGGGCTTCCACGGCGCCTGGAACATCGACGCCTCGCGCCACGCGCGCGAGAACCGCCACCCCGTCGACTACCTGTCATCCAGCTATTACGAGCTGTGGCTGAAGGGGCTGGAGCGGCTGCTGGCCGAGCGCGGCATCGTCGACCCGGCCGAGATCGGGCACGGTCACGCCGCCGGCCCGCGTCCCGAGGGGATGCGCCCCGCCCACGACCCGGAAACGGCCGCCGCGATCCTCGCGCGCGGCGGCGATGCCCGGCGCGACGGCGCCGCCCCGCCCCGCTTCCGCCCCGGCGACCGGGTCCTGGTGCGCGAGCGGGCGGTGCCCGGCCACACCCGCGCCCCGCGCTACTGCCGGGGCCGGGTCGGGACCGTGGACCGCGACCACGGCGGTTTCGTGCTGCCCGACACGAACGCCCACGGGCTCGGCGAGGCGCCGCAGCACTGCTACAGCGTCCGCTTCGCGGCGCGCACGCTGTGGGGCGAGGCCGCCTCGCCCCACGACGCCGTCTACGTCGACCTCTGGGACGGCTACCTGGAGCCGGCGCCGTGACGCCCTCCCTTCCTGCGCCACTGCCCGCGTCGCTGCCGGACGGCATCCCGCGCGACGCCGAGGGGCCGGTGTTCCGCGAGCCCTGGGAGGCGCAGGTCTTTGCGCTGACAGTGCGCCTGCACGAGGCCTGCTGCTTCACCTGGACCGAATGGGCCGACGCGCTCTCGGCCGAGATCCGCGCCGCGCGCGAGGCCGGCGACCCCGATCTCGGCGACGGCTACTACCGGCACTGGCTGCGCGCCCTGGAGGCGCTTCTGGACCGCAAGGGGATCGTGGCCCCCGCCCTCCTCGCGGAGCGCGCGTCCGGCATCGCCGCGGCGACCCTGCGCGATCATGATCACGATCACGATCACGGCCATGAACACGATCATGGCCACGACCACGACCACGACCACCCGGGCTGACCCGCCCGACCCCATGCGAAGAAGACCGAAGGGAGACACGCGATGACCGCAGCCGCGTCCAGGGCGGACTGGGAGGCCCGTGCCGCCGCGCTCGATTTCCGCCACCAGGCCTTCATCGGCGGCCGGGCGGTGCCCGCCGCCTCCGGCGAGACCTTCGACTGCCTCAGCCCGGCGACCGGCAGGCTCCTGACCCGGGTCGCCGCCTGCGGGCCGGAGGACGTCGACCGGGCCGTGCGCTCGGCCCGCCAGGCGTTCGAAGCCGGGGTCTGGCGCGACGCCGCGCCCAAGCACCGCAAGAAGGTGCTGAAGCGCTTCGCCGAGCTGATCCGCGCCAACCGCGACGAACTGGCGCTGCTGGAGACGCTCGACATGGGCAAGCCGATCCGCGACAGCCTCGCGATCGACGTCCAGTCGACCGCCAACTGCATCGAGTATTACGGCGAGGCCTGCGACAAGCTCTATGACGAGATCGCGCCGACCGCGCCCTCGACGATGGCGCTGGTCCTGCGCGAGCCGCTCGGCGTCATCGGCGCCGTCGTGCCGTGGAACTTCCCGATGATCATGGCGGCCTGGAAGCTCGGCCCGGCGCTGGCGGCCGGCAACTCCGTCGTCCTGAAGCCGGCCGAGCAGTCGCCGCTGACCGCGCTGCGCCTGGCGGAGCTGGCGGTGGAGGCCGGCCTGCCCGAAGGCGTGCTGAACGTCGTCCCCGGCCTGGGCGAGACGGCCGGGCGCGCGCTCGGCCTGCACATGGACGTCGACATGGTCGCCTTCACCGGCTCGACGGAGGTCGGCAAGTACTTCCTGCGCTATGCCGGCGAAAGCAACATGAAGCGGGTCGCGCTCGAATGCGGCGGCAAGACCCCGCACATCGTGATGCCGGACTGCCCCGACATGGAGGCGGCGGCCAAGGCGGCGGCCTTCGGCATCTTCTTCAATCAGGGGGAGATGTGCACGGCGGGCTCGCGCCTGCTCGTCCACGAGGCGATCCACGACGACTTCCTCGACCTCGTGATCGGCCACGCCCGGACGATGCAGCCCGGCGACCCGCTGGACCCGGCGACCTCCATGGGCGCGATCGTCGACGAGCGCCAGATGGAGCGCGTGCTCGGCTATGTCGAGGCCGGGCGCGCCGAGGGCGCGGAGCTGCGCTTCGGCGGGCGGCGGGCGCGCGCCGAAAGCGGCGGCTGGTATGTCGAGCCGACGGTGTTCGACCGGGTGTCGCCCGAGATGACGATCGCGCGCGAGGAGATCTTCGGCCCCGTCCTCTCGACCTTGACCTTCCGCGACGCGGCCGAGGCGCTACGGATCGCGAACGGCACGATCTACGGGCTTGCGGCGGCGATCTGGACGACCGACATCAACACGGCGATGAAGGCGGCACGGGCGATCCGCTCGGGCATGGTCTGGGTCAACTGTTTCGACGCCGACGACATCACGGTGCCGTTCGGCGGGTTCAAGCAGTCCGGCTTCGGGCGCGACAAGAGTCTGCACGCGGTCGAGAAATACACCGACCTCAAGACCGTGTGGATCGAGCTGCGCTAGGTTGAACCGGGCCGGGAAACCGGCTATGCACGGTCTTCGAGACATCGAGGGTGCCGGGGGGCGGACGCCCGGCGCGAACTCCGAGGAGACGTTTATGTACTGGGTCATGGACGACGACGACCGGGACGACGAGCGCGAGAACGATCAGCCGAAGGCCGCCGTCGGCGCACCTTTCGTCACGGTGCAGCAGAACCTGTTCAAGTCCCGCACCATCATGCTGTTCGGCGAGATCAACATGAAGGTGGCCGAGACGGCCGTCGCCCAGATGATCGCGCTGGCGGTCGAGAGCGACGACCCGATCCGCCTGATCATCAACTCGCCGGGCGGCCACGTCGAATCCGGCGACACGATCCACGACATGATCCGGTCCGTCGGGCCGGAGGTGAAGGTGGTCGGCACGGGCTGGGTCGCGTCGGCGGGCGCGCACATCTATCTGTCGGCGAAGAAGGAGAACCGCTTCTGCCTGCCGAACACGCGCTTCATGATCCACCAGCCGCTGGGCGGCGCCGGCGGCCGCGCCACCGACATCGCGATCGAGGCGAAGGAAATCATCAAGATGCGCCGCCGCATCAACGAGACGATCGCCCGCGAGACCGGCCAGCCGCTGGAGCGGGTCGAGAAGGACACCGACCGGAACTTCTGGATGTCCGCCGAGGAAGCCCGCGACTACGGCATCGTCGGCCGCGTCGTCTCCTCGCTGGCCGAGGCCCGCTGAGCCTCCGCTGACTGCCCCGGCCGGGCGGGACCACCGCCCGGCCGCGCCGGCGGGACGAGAGTTACTCCGTCCGCGCCCCACCCCCCATCGCGTATTGGTCCCACTGGCGGACAGGCTTGTTTACGGGATGAACCCGAAACGGCTTGTCCGACAGGAACGACCTCGCATGCGCCATCTACCCGCCAAGGCTGCCTCCATCGGCTTCGCCGCCTCGCTGCTCGCCTCGACCATCCTCGTGTCGCCGGCGGCCGG
>NZ_DASYHS010000061.1:0-18209 GCF_035998295.1 Arenibaculum sp.
CGCGGAGAAACGAGCGCGATGGCAATCCGTTCGAGCGCCGATTGCAAGAACGACATGCAATCGCTAACCTAAGGTCATGGTTTTTCGCACGAGGTTTCCGGGCCCATGAGCGCTTCGGAACGAACGTTTGGGCTCGGGCGCCGGTGGAGGCCGTCCGCCGGCCGGTGCTGGCGCTACGGCGTCGCCGGCTTCGCGGCGGCCCTCGCCGGCGTCGGCGGGCTTCCGGTCGTGCTCCACCTGGCGTCGGGCGGCGCCGTCGCGGACGCGACGCTCGCGGCCGGGGCGCTAGCGCTGGGCGGCACGGCGATCGGCCTGCTCGGCTGGCACGCCGCGCGCGAGACCGACCGCGCGCGCGCGGCGGCCAACGAGGCGGAGCGCCGGGCGCGCGAGGCGCATGAGCGGCTGACCGAGGCGGTCGGGGCCATGAGCAACGGGTTCTCCCTGTGGGACCCGGACGACCGGCTGTTCCTGTTCAACCCGCGCCTGCGCGAGATCCACAGCGTGGCCGGCGAGACGATCCGCTGCGGCAGCCCGTTCGCCGAGGTGATCCGCAGGGGGGCCGCGACCGGGCACTATGCCGGCGTCGACGAGGGCAACCTCGACGCCTGGGTCGAGTGGCGGCTGTCCGCCCACCGCGACCCGCAGGGGCCGATCGACCTGGAGCTGAGCGACGGCCGCTGGCTCCGGATCTCCGAGCGCCGCACGCCCAGCGGCTGGACGGTGGCCGTGCGGACCGACATCACCGAGCTGAAGCGCTGCGAGACCGAGCTCGCCCGCCAGTCGGCGATGCTGGACGCGATGCTCGCGAGCATGAGCCAGGGCTTGGTCCTGTGGGATGCCGAGGGCGGGCTGGTCCTCGCCAACCGCCGCCTGATCGAGCTGCTGGAGATGCCCGACGAGCTGACGGTGGCGGGCACCGCGTTCCGCAAGGTCGCGGCCTTCTTCGCGCGGCGCGGCGACTACGGGTCCTACGACGGCATCGCCGAGCTGGAGGCCGACGTCGAGCGCCGGGTCACCGAGCTGCTCGACAACGGCAGCCAGCGCTACCAGCGCGCCGGCCCGCGCGGCCGCATGCTCGACGTCATCTCGACGCCGCTGCCCGACGGCGGCCGCCTCGTCACCTTCACCGACATCACGGCCTTCCGCCAGGTCGAGAGCGAGCTGCGCGACAGCGAGCAGCGCTTCCGCAAGCTGTCGGACGCGGCACTGGAGGGCGTCGTCTTCCACGACGAGGGCGTCATCATCGACGCCAACGCCGCCGCGGCCGACCTGTTCGCCTGCCCGCTCGGCGAGCTGATCGGCATGGCCGCCGACGACCTGGTCGCGCCGGAGGACCGGGCGATGGCCAAGGGCACCACGGCCGCGGGCCTGGAAACGCCCTTCGAGGTGTCCTGCCTGAGGCGCGACGGCACCCGCTTCCTCGCCCAGGCCTCGGTGCGCAGCGTGCCCTACCGCGGCAGGCTGGCCGGCGTCGTGTCGATCCGCGACGTGACCGAGCAGCGCAAGGCCGTCGACGAACTGCGCCGGGCCAAGGAGCAGGCGGAGGCGGCGAACCGCGCCAAGTCCGAGTTCCTGGCCATGATCAGCCACGAGATCCGCACGCCGATGAACGGCGTGCTCGGCATGATCGGGCTGCTGCAGGACAGCCGCCTGTCGGAGGAGCAGCGCTCCTACGCCCAGACCGCACGCGAATCCGGAGAGGCGCTGCTGACCGTGCTCAACGACATCCTCGACGTGTCCAAGATGGAGGCCAGGAAGCTGACCCTGGAGTCGAACGACCTGGACCTGGTCGCGATCATAGAGAGCGTGGTCGAGCTGCTGGCCGCCCGGGCGACCGCCAAGGGCATCGAGCTGGTGTCGCTGGTCCCGGCGGACGTGCCGGTCGACCTGCGCGGCGACGCCGGCCGGCTGCGCCAGATCCTGCTGAACCTCGCCGGCAACGCCGTCAAGTTCACCGAGCAGGGCGGCGTCGAGGTCAGCGTGTCGCTGGTGTCGCGCGCGGGGTCGTCGGTCCTGCTGCGCTTCGACGTCGTCGACACCGGCATCGGCATCGCGCCCGAGCACCAGACCCGGCTGTTCCGCGAGTTCACCCAGGCCGATCCGGGCCTGTCGCGCCGCTACGGCGGCACCGGGCTCGGCCTCGCGATCTCCAAGCGGCTGGTCGAGCTGATGGGCGGCGAGATCGGCTGCGAGAGCACGACCGGGGCCGGCAGCCGCTTCTGGTTCACGCTGCGCCTGTCGACCCGGACGGAGCGGAGCGGCGCGCCTCCGCCCTGGTCGCCCTCGGCCGGCCGGCGCGTCCTGGTGCTGGAGCCCAACCCGGTGTCGCGCCGGGCACTCGCCGCCCAGCTCACGACCTGGGGGGCGGAGGTGGCGGCCTTCGCGGCCGCCGAGGCCGGGATCGAGGAGGCCCGCCGGGCGGCCGCCGCCGGCAGGCCCTACGCGGTGGCGCTCGTGGACGGGTCGAGCGGCGGGTCGGGTGCGCCCGGCGGCGGCGTCACCCTGCCCGAGGTCGCGCGCGGCCTCGCCGGGGCGGGGGTCGGCCGGCTCGTGCTGATGACCCTGCTCGGCCACCATGCGGAACGGGCCTCGCTGGAGGTCCTGGGCTTCCCCGCCTCGATCCTGAAGCCGCCGCGCCGCGCCCAGCTCCTGGCCGCGATCGCCCCGGAGGCCGCGGGCCGCGGGACGGGGGAGGCGGCCGCCTCGGCCGCCGCCGCGCGCCGCGCCGCCGCGGACAGCCAGATCGGACAGAACCGGCGCGTCCTCGTCGTCGAGGACAGCATCACCAACCAGATGGTCGCGACCGCCCTGCTGAAGAGCGCGGGCTTCCAGGTCGACGTCGCCGGCGACGGGGTCGAGGCGATCGAGGCGGTGCGGAACGTCCCCTACGACATCGTGCTGATGGACGTCGCGATGCCCGAGCTGGACGGCTTCGCCGCGACGCGCGCGCTGCGCGCGATGCCGCCGCCGATCCGGACGATCCCGATCGTCGCCATGACCGCGAACGCGATGGAGGGCGACCGCCAGCGTTGCCTGGAGGCCGGAATGAACGACTACATCGCCAAGCCGATCGAGCGGGCGCGCCTGATCGAGGTGATCGGCCGGTGGCTGCCGGCGACCCCGGCCCAGGCTCCCGGCCCCGGGCAGCCCGGAGAGGAGGACCACGGCGAGGCCGGGGAGGTGCCGGGCGACATGCTCGACCGGGCCGTGCTGGAGCAGCTCGCGGCCGATCTGGACGCCGAAGTGCTGCCGGAGCTGGTGGCCGCCTTCACCCGCGAGGCCGAGGCCCGCATCCGGGCGATCGAGGAGGCCGCCGAGCGGGGCGAGCTCGGCCAGCTCGAGCGCCAGGCCCACACGCTCAAGAGCAGCGCCGGCACCTTCGGCGCGGCACGGCTGGCGAACCTGATGGCGGGCCTGGAGCGGGCCTGCCGGACCGAGCGGGTCGACGAGGCGCGCAGGCTGGCGGCGACGGTCGCCGGCCTCGTCGCGGCGACCGCGGCGGCCTACGAGGCGGCCGGCCTGCTGCCGGCGCCGATTGCCGCGGAATGAGGCCGCCCCCTGCCGCGCGGCGCGGCAGAGGGGCCGGAGCCGCCGGCGGGCCGGGTTTCAGTCGGCCAGGCTGATGTTGATGGCCGCGTCCTTGCCGTTGTTGCCGGGCGCCAGCTCGAAGTTCACGCGCTGGCCTTCGTTGAGGCCGCGCAGGCCGGACTGATGCAGCGCGGTGATGTGGACGAACACGTCCTTGGTCCCGCTCTCCGGGGCGATGAAGCCATATCCCTTCGTGGTGTTGAACCATTTCACGGTGCCGGTGGTCATCGGGCTCGTTCCCTCCGTCTGCATGGCCCCGCAGCCCGCTTGCGGGCGGGAGCCGCGGGTTTCCGGCCGTTGCCCGGCCGGACGCTCCATGGAACAGGGTAGCGGCCCGGGGCGTGGGGCCTCAAGATTCCATTCGGGCGTTATTGAGGTTCCACAGGGCGGATACTGTACTCGCCTCAATCCGCGAAGCATCTAGCCGGAATCACCCGGACCCGGGCCGAAATAAAGAGCATCGCGCGGGGAGGGCATCTCCAGGCGCACGGTCCTGGACGCCATGCCGCGGGCCAGCGCGGGGTCGTGCGTCACCATCAGCACCGCCAGGCGCCGCTCGGCCACGGTCTCGTTCAGCAGGTCCATCACCTGCTTCTGGGTCAGCGGGTCGAGGCGGGAGGTCGCCTCGTCCGCGAACAGGAACACCGGGTCGACCAGCAGGGCGCGGGCGAGCGCCACGCGCTGAAGCTCGCCGCCCGAGACCTGGGCCGGCCGGCGGTCCAGCAGCCCGTCCGGGACGCGCATCGCGGACAGCAGGCGCGCGGCGGCGTCCCAGGACAGGCCGTGGCGGGCGACGACGTCGCCAAGCGCCGCGCGCAGTGTCGCCTGCGGCGCGAAGGCGGCGACGGGGTCCTGGTAGATCTTCTGGTACCGGTGCGCCGCCGTGCCCGGGCGGCGCGAGACGGTGCCCGCGTCGGGCGCCAGAAGCCCGAGCAGCACGTTGCCGAGGGTCGTCTTGCCGCAGCCGCTCGGCCCCGCCACGGCGACGATCCCGCCCGCGCCGACCTCCAGGTCCAGCCCCGAGAACAGCGTCCGCCCGCCCAGCGCCTTGGCGAGGCCGCGGGCCGACAGCACGGTCGCGCCCGCCGCGCGCGCGCCGGCAGGAGCCCCGGCCGGAGCCCAGGTCTCGGGATCGGCGGCGAGCAGCAGGCGCGTGTAGGCGTGCCGGGGAGCGGCGATCACCTCGCCGGCCGGGCCGGTCTCGACGACCTCGCCGTCCAGCATCACGGCGACGCGCCCGCCCAGCCGCCGCGCGAGCCCGACGTCGTGGGTGATCACCATGACCGCAGCACCGCCCGCCGCCTCGGCGGCGAGCAGGGCCGCGACCTCGTCGCGCAGCCCGGCGTCCAGACCCTTGGTCGGCTCGTCGGCCAGCAGCACCGGGGCGCCGGTGGCGGCGGTCGCGGCGATGGCGACGCGCTGCGCCATGCCGCCGGACAGCCGGAAGGGATGGCGGCCGACCGCCCGGCCGAGGCCGAGTGCCGCCAGCGCCGAGGCGGCGCGGCGGCGCGCCTCGGCCCAGGGCCGCCCGTGGAGCAGGGCGTGGACCTCGGCGACCTGGCCGCCCGCCGCCATGGTCGGGTTCAGCGCCGACCAGGGCTCCTGGGGCAGCAGGGCGATCCTGCGGCCCCACAGCCGGCGCCGCGCCGCGGGCGGGAGATGCCCGACCTCCTCGCCGCCGAGCACGATCCGGCCGGCGCAGGCGAGCTCCGGCGGCAAGGTGCCCATGATCGCCTGCGCCAGCAGGGACTTGCCCGATCCGGTCTCGCCCAGGACCACCAGGATCTCGCCCGCCCGCAGCTCCAGCGAGCAGGGCCGGACCAGGACGCGCGCCGCCGACGCGACGCGCAGGCCCGAGACCTCCACGGCCGCGGTCACGAGGGCTCCCTCCCGCAGACCAGGGCGAGCCCCAGCACCGTCGCGAACAGGAGTGTTCCCGGCATCAGGAGCTGGAGCGGCGCCTCGGCGTGGTAGGGCAGCAGCTCGGTCATCATGTTTCCCCATTCCGGCGTCGGCGGGCGCAGCCCGATGCCGACGAAGCTGAGGGAGGAGACCGCGACCACGGTCGCGGCGAGGCCGAAGGCCATCAGCGTCGCGAGCGGCCCGACGAGGTCCGGCAGCAGGTGCCGCCGCACGACATGCGCCGGCCCGAAGCCCAGCAGGCGCGCCGCCTCGACGTCGGGACGGGCGAGGCGGGACGCCGCGACGGCGCGCACCACCCGGAAATACTCGACCCAGGAGGCCAGGGCGAGGCCGACATAGAGCGGCCAGAAGGCGCCGGGGGCGAAACCCGCCAGCACCAGCACCAGCAGCAGGCCGGGCAGCGCCATCACCGAGGCGCACAGCGCGCCGAGCGCGCGGTCCACCGCCCCGCCCCGCCAGGCCGCCGCGAGGCCGAGCAGGACGCCGGGCACGGCGGCGGTCAGGACCGTCGCGGCCCCGAGGCCGAGCGACAGGCGCGCGGCATGGGCGAGCCGCGCCAGCATGTCGCGGCCGAGATGGTCGGTGCCGAGCGGATGGCCGCCGCCCGGCCCCCGCAGTGCCGCCCGCAAATCCTGGCGCAGCGGGTCGGCGTCGATCAGCCACGGGCCTGCCAGCGCCAGCAGCCCGACGGCGAGGAGCAGGCCGGCGCCGAGCGCGCGGCGGCCCCGCGCGGAGCCGGGGGCGGGAACGGCGCCCGCGGCGGAGGTCTCCGGGATCGCGGTCATCGGCGCCGCTCCCCCGCCCGGGGATCGATGAGGATGCACAGCAGGTCCACCAATGCGTTGAGCAGGACGAAGAGAAGGCCCAGCACCAGCGCCGTGCCCTGGATCATGGGCACGTCGCGGGCGACGACGGCATGGACGAGCGCATGCCCGATGCCGGGCCAGACGAAGACGGACTCGACGACCACCACCCCCTCGACCAGCCAGGCGAGCTGGATGCCGAGATAGGCCGTCACCGGTGCGGCGGCGTTGCGCAAGGCGTGGCGGCGGACGACGGCCGCCTCGCCCAGCCCCTTGGTGCGCGCGAAGGCGACCCAGGGCGAGCGCATCACGGACAGCGCCACGTCCCGGGTCACCCGGCTCGACGCCGCCGCGAGCCCGAGCGCCAGGGTCAGCGCCGGGAGGACGGCCGCGGCGGGGCCCTCGGCCCCGGCGGCGGGCAGGAGGCCGAGCCGGACCGCGAAGATCCAGGTCAGCGCGACCCCGACGGCGAAGGCCGGCAGCGCGCGCAGGGCCGCGGCCGCCGACATGCCGGCCAGGTCCCAGGCGGTGCCGGCACGGGCCGCCGCCAGCACCCCCAGCGGCGGGCCGAGCAGGACCGACAGCGCCAGCGCCGCCAGCGACAGCAGCAGCGTGTGGCCGAGCTGGTGGCCGATCTCGTGGGCGACCCGCTCGCCGGTCACGAGGGAGACGCCGAGGTCGAGACGGGCCAGCGCGGCGAGCCAGGCCCCCAGCCGTTCCCACCACGGCCGGTCGAGGCCCAGTTCCAGACGCACCGCGTCGGCCGCGGCCGTGCTCACGAGATCCTCGCCGTAGCGGCCGGCGGCGATGCGGTAGGCCTGGTCGCCGGGCAGGAACTCGACCATCGCGAAGCAGGCGATCCCCACCAGCAGCGCGACCAGGGCCGCCTGGACGAGGCGGCCGCCCAGGGCCCGCGTCAGTCCGCCCATCGCATGCCGCCCAGCCGGTAGGAGAGTTCCAGCGGATCGACCGAGACGCCGGCGAGGCGCCGGCTCGCCGCGACGTGGTAGTCGAACCAGGCGACCGGCAGCACCGCGTGGGCGCCGTGGAGGATCGTCGCGACCTCGGCCCGCAGGCGTGCGCGCGCCTGCGGGTCGGTCTCGCCGCCGAGGCGGTGCAGCGCCTCCACCAGGGCGGGGTCGCTCCAGCCCATAGCACCCCAGTCCCCGCCCGAGGGGCCGTAGTCCTGCAGGAGGGTGGCCAGCGGGTCGGGCACGAGCATCAGCGTGCGGGCGAAGAGCGCCAGCTCCAGCGTGCCGTCCCGGTGGCCGGCGGGGATGTCGCCGCTGTTCGCGATCGCGACGGTCACGTCGATGCCGACCTCGCGCAGCTGGGCCTGGATGGCGGCCGCCATCGGGGGCTGCTCCGGCCGTTCGGAGGCGGTGCGCAGCGTCAGCCGGAACGGCGCGCCGTCCTTCACGAGGATGCCGCCGGGGCCCGGCGCCCAGCCGGCCTCGGCGAGCAGGCGCCCGGCCCGGCCGGGGTCGTGGGCCAGCGGCGGCAGGCCGGGGACGTGCCAGTCCGGCAGGGAGGGCGGGTAGAGCTGGGTCGCGGTGCTCGCCGGGCTGCGCAGGATCGCCGCGGCGATGCCTTCCCGGTCGATCGCGAGGCTGATCGCCTCGCGCACGCGCGGGTCGGCGAGGAACGGGTGCCCGGCGTTCAGCTTGAGCACGCGGCTGCGCGGGATCGGCTGGGAATGGACGACGACCCGCGGCGAGCGCCGGAGCCGGTCCACGGTTTCCGGCGCGAGCACGAACACCAGCTCGGCCTGGCCGCTCTCGGCCATGGCGGCACGGGTCTCGCCCCTGGGCACCGCGAGGTAGGAGGCGCGCTCGATCGCCGGCGGCTCTCCCCACCACCCGTCGAAGCGGACGGTGGTCAGGCTCAGCGGCGGCTGCAGCGTCTCGACCCGGAACGGGCCGGTCGCGACCATCGCGACGACGGCGCCCGCGTCGTCGTACGCGGACGGGGCGAGGACGATCGTCTCGTAATGGGCGAGGAACGCCGGCAGGGACACGAAGGGCCGCTCAGTGCGGATCGTGACGGCGCCGGCTTCGGCCCGCATCCGCGCGATCGGCACGCCGGCCAGCGGCCCGGGGCGGCTGCGCGCGCGTTCGAGGGCATGCACGACCGCCTGCGCCGTGACGGGCGTGCCGTCGTGGAAGACGGCGCCCGGCCGCAGCTCGAAGGTCCAGGACGAGCCGTCCGGGGAGACCGACCAGGAGCGCGCGAGGCCCGGCAGCGGCCGGCCCGCCCCGTCGGCGGTCACCAGCGTCTCGGCGACCTGCATGCGGGCGAAGATGTATCCGGAGCGCGCGGGGTCCAGGCCGGTGATCTCCCAGGGGGAGGCGATGCGCAGGGTCCGGGTCTCGGCGGCGGCCGGGCAAGTGAAGGCGAGCAGCAGCCCGAACGCTGCGGCCAGCCTGACGATGGGGTTCATGGGTCCGTTCCTCGACGGCGCAGGGATGAGGTGCGCAGCTTATGAACGTTATAACATAACGTCAAGGCACCGGGTGCCCGCCCGTCCCCATGCCGCGCGGCCTATGGCCGGCGGGACAGCCGGCCGACCCCGACCGGACGGTGCGGGACGGGAGGCGTGCAGTTCCGCGACGCCTCGCGGCACAGCGCGTCCAGCAAGCCCTCGCCGGTGTCGCGCAGGTTCAAGGTGTCGCAGCTACTCAGCAGCGGCAGCAGCGCCGCCAGAACGAGAACCCTCATCCCGCGTCTCCGGTTGGTAGGCCAGCACGTCCCCGGGCTGGCAGTCCAGGTACGCGCAGATGCGCGCCAGCGTCTCGAAGCGGATGCCCTTGACCTTGCCCTGCTTCAGCAGCGACAGGTTGGCCTCGGTTATGCCGACATGGGCGGCCAGTTCCCTCGACCGGACCTTGCGGCGCGCCAGCATCAGGTCGAGCGTGACGACGACGGGCATCAGACGATCTGCGCATTGTCTTCGGCGATCGCGACAGCCCGCGCCATCACGCCGGCAATGGCCCAGAGCGTGCCGCCGAACATCAGGCCCAGCAGCGGCGTGCTGGACAGGCTCAGCACCAGGGAATGCCCGCCCGCCGGATTGCCGGCCGAGAGCAGCAGGCCGAGCAGCGTCGGCACCAGCAGCCCGGCCAGCGCGGACAGGACGACCCGCGCGCCGAACGCCCGCAGGGCCGCGACCGTGTCCGCGGTCAGATAGGCGCCGCGGCGAAACAGCAGGAAGCACCGCCGCGCCGCCAGCATGGCGAGCGACAGCAGCCCGACCGGCACCAGCGCGACTGCGCCGCCCGCTAGGACCTGCCAGCCCCCCGGCCGCGTCCCCGCGGGCAGGCCCGCCTGCGCCGCCAGGACCGCCGGGTCCGCGGTGAACCAGACGGAGGCGGTCGCGAGAGGCAGCAGGACAGCGAGCGCGAGGCTGCCGCCCGCGAGCCAGGCGCCGAGCCGGCGCAAATCCCGATCCGTGGTGCTCATCCCGTCCTCCCCTTCGAAGTGAAATTATCGTCTCACGATAATCAGTCATCGCCAAACGAAAAATCCCCCGTCATGGCGGCGGGGGAGCGGGAGCGGAAACGGGGGTGGGCGGCACGTGCCGGCGTGCGGCGTCAGGCCTTGCCTTCGGCCTCCCAGCTCAGGCGCTTGCGGTAGATCGTCGAGGCGCTGATGCCGAGCAGGGCGGCCGCGCGGGGGATGTTGCCGTCGCAGGCCGCGACCGCATCCTCGATCGCCTCCTTCTCGACGAGCCACAGGGGGCGGACCGGCCGCCGCCCCGCCGGAGCGCCGGGCGCCTCGGCCGCCGCCGCCGGGACGGCCGCGGAGGACTGCTGGCACAGCGGTGCCGGCAGCATGTCCATCGTCACGGCCTCGCCCTCGTGCAGGACGACGATGTTGCGGATCACGTTCTGGAGCTGGCGCACGTTGCCCGGCCAGTGATAGGCGCGGAACACCTGCTCGACCGCGGGGTCCAGCTCGCGAAAGCGCCTGCCCTCCTCGCGCGCGTAGTCGACCAGGAACTCCCGCGCGATCGCGGTCACGTCGTCCTCGCGCTCGCGCAGCGGCGGCAGGTGGATCGGGATCACGTGCAGGCGGTAATAGAGGTCCTCGCGGAACCGGCCCTCCTCGACCTCCTTCATCGGGTCGCGGTTGGTCGCGCAGACGATGCGGATGTCGACCTTCTCGACCCTCGTGCCGCCGACCTTCTGGAAGGTCCCGGTCTGGATGAAGCGCAGCAGCTTGGTCTGGAGGTTGGGCTCCAGCTCGCAGATCTCGTCCAGGAACAGCGTGCCGCCGTCCGCCCGGGTCGCAGCGCCGTCGCGGTCGTTCACCGCCCCGGTGAACGCCCCCTTCACGTGGCCGAAGATCTCGCTCTCCATCAGGTCCTTCGGGATCGCGCCGCAGTTGATCGCGACGAAGGACCCGTCCCGGCGCGGGCTGCAGCGGTGGATCGCCTCGGCGCACACCTCCTTGCCGGTGCCGGACTCGCCGGTGATGAACACCGTCGCCTTGCTGGAGGCGGCACTGTCGATGATGCGGTAGATCGCCTGCATCGACAGCGACGAGCCGATGAAGCCGAAATAGCGGTCCCGCTCCAGCTCGCCCTTGTAGCGGTCGACGATCTGGACGAGGCGCTGGCGCTCCAGCGCGTTGCGCACCGTCACGACCAGCCGGTCGGCGGTGAAGGGCTTGACCAGGAAGTCGTAGGCGCCCCACCGCATCGCCTCGACCGCGAGGTTCACCGAGGCGTGGGCGGTGATGACGACGACCGCGACCGGGATCTCCTGCTCGGAGACGTGCTTCAGGACCTCCATGCCGTTGATGTCCGGCAGGTTCAGGTCGAGGAGCAGGACGCGCGGAAGCTCGCCGGAGCCCAGCGCCCCGATCGCGTCGCGGCCGGTCTCGACGATGGCCGCGGTCAGGCCTTCCTTCTTCAGATACTCGGCGTAGACGCGCGCGAGCGACGGCGTGTCCTCGACGAGCAGCACCGGATCCTTGGGTATCGCGGCAATCCTCTGAACAGCATTGGAATTGCGGGGCAGCCTAGCCGATCCGCGGCGCGGCGGGCAAATCATACCGCCGCGCGGGCGAGCACGGCGTCCACGAGGTCGAGCAGGCGGCGCGGCTCGAACGGCTTGACCAGCCAAGCCTCCGCCTCCGCGGCCTCGGACGGTTCCGCCCGCCCGGTCAGGTAGATCACCGGGATGCCGAAGCAGCGCGCCATCTCGCGCCCGGCCGCGAGCCCGCAGGACCCGGCCGCGAGGCAGACGTCGACAAGGGCCAGCGCGGGGCGGTGGGCCTCGGCGAGCGCCACCGCCTCGTCGGCGGAGGTCGCTAGCGGCGCAAGGCGTAGGCCCCGCTCCTCCAGGAGCATCTCGAGGCCGAGCGCCACGATCGCATCGTCCTCGCAGATCAGGATCGGTCCGGAAGCGGAATGATGGGTCACGTCCGAACCGCCACGCTCACGAAATGTTTCTCCGGAAAGGTAACTCTGCGGAGGTAGCGGCGCAACGCATGAATCCCGGCCCGCCGGGTACGAAAAAGAGCAGCCGGCACGAGGCCGGCTGCTCCCGGATGGTTCCATCGCTCGCGCTGGCCGGGCCCCAGCGTCCCCGGGGCCCGTGGGACGGCGCGGCCGGCCGCTACTCGCGCTGGCCGAACAGGTTGAGCAGCATCATGAACAGGTTGATGAAGTTCAGGTAGAGCGACAGCGCGCCCATGACCGCCATCTTGTTGTTCGACTCGGTGCCGTGGCCCTCGGCGTACGTCTCCTTGATGCGCTGGGTGTCCCAGGCGGTCAGGCCCGTGAACACCAGGACGCCGATCACCGAGATGGCGAAGGTCAGCGCCGAGGAGGCCATGAAGATGTTGACGATGCTGGCGATGATGATGCCGAACAGGCCCATCATCAGGAACGAGCCCATGCCGGAAAGGTCGCGCTTGGTCGTGTAGCCCCACAGCGCCGTCGCGGCGAACATGCCGGACGAGATGAAGAACACCCGCGCGATGCTGGCATCGGTGTAGACCGCGAAGATGAAGGACAGCGATAGTCCCATCACCGCGGCGAAGGCCCAGAACAGCGCCTGCGCCCGGGCGGCCGAGATCGTGTGGACCCGGAACGAAAGGAAGAACACGAAGCCGAGCGGCGCCAGCATCACCACCCAGCGCAGCGGCGTCCCGAAGATCGCGCCGAGCAGGGTCGGGCTGCTGGCGACCAGCAGCGCGACGAGGCCGGTGACGCCCACGCCCGCCGCCATGTAGCCGAACACGCGCTCCATGTGCGCGCGCAGGCCCTCGTCGTACTGGGCCCGGTCGATCGCGCGGCCGGGGGCCGCGTAGCGATTGTAAGGTCCGTTTGCCATCTGTCGCCTCGAACGAAGAAGAACCGTCTCTCGGGGCTTGATATTGGGCGGAAAGCTACCCCGTTCAACGAAAATCGGACGGACCGGACCCGCGGGCGGCTTCAATCGTTGCGCAGCAGCGGGGCGGCCGGCTGGCCGAGCGCCTTCCAGGTGCCGACGAAGCCGACGCCGAGCGTGATCGCCGAGCACAGAAGCAGCGTCCAGAGCACGACGGAGGGGATGAAGATCCAGCCCCAGTCCATCACCTGCGTCAGCACCGCCCAGGCGGTCGCGGTGCCGATGATGCCGGCGATCGCCGCCGTCACGAGGCCCAGCAGCCCGTACTCGACCAGGAACGCGCGCAGCACGTCGGCGCGCGTCGCCCCCAGCACCTTCAGGACGACCGCGTCGTAGACGCGCCGGCGATGGCCCGCGGCGATCGCGCCGGCGAGCACCAGGGTGCCGGCGAACAGGGTGACGGCGGCCACGATGCGCACCGCGACGCCGATCTTGCCGAGGATGTCGTTGACGGTGTCGAGCGCGTCGCGCACGCGCACGACCGAGACGTTCGGGAACCCCTCGGCGATCGCGCGCTGGACCGCGGCCTCGGCCTCGGGCGTCGCGCGCACGGTGGCGAGGAAGGTCTGCGGCGCGCCTTCCAGCATGCCCGGCGAGAAGACCAGGGTGAAGTTGATGTTCATGGTCATGAAGTCGATCTCGCGCACGCTCGCGATCTCGGCCTCCATGACCCGGCCCAGGACGTTGATGCCGATGCGGTCGCCGACGCCGATGCCGAAGGCGGCGGCGACGTCCTTGTACACCGAGACCAGCGGCGGCCCGGCATGGTCCTGCGGCCACCACTCCCCGGCCAGGAAGCGCGCGTCGCGCGGCGGTTCGGCGGAGTAGGTGATGCCGCGGTCGCCGTTCATGACCCAGGCATGGTCGGGGTTCACGATCGCGCTCTCGGCGTCCCGGCCGTTCACGGTCGCGATGCGCCCGCGCAGCATCGGCACCGAGCGGAAATCCGCCGTCCCCGGCACGGCGAGGACGGTGCGCACGAAGTCCTCGCGCTGGTCGGGCTGGATGTCGACGAAGAAGAAGGCCGGCGCGTCGGACGGCATCTCCTCCTGGATGCGGCGGTCGAAATTGCCCTCGATCAGCGCGATGGCGACCAGGACGGTCAGGCCGAGCCCGAGCGAGAGCACGACGCTGCCGGTCGGGTTGCCGGGCCGGTGCAGGTTGGCGAGCGCCAGGCGCAGCCCCGGCCGGCGCGGCCGGCCGGCATGCGCCGCGGCGCGCGTGACCAGCCACGCCGCCCCCCGGAACGCGAGCAGGGTGGCGAAGGCCCCGGCGACGAAGGAGGCGGCGAACAGCCGCTCCGGCGCGGTCGCGACCGCCAGCACCGCCAGCGCGAGCGCGCAGGCCCCGGCCGCGACGGCGTAGCCGGTGCCCGGGCGGCCGCGCACGCCCGACGCGGCCCCGCGGAACAGCGTCACCGCCGGCACCGCCTGGGCGCGCCCGAGCGGCCACAGCGAGAAGGCGAGCGCCGTCAGCAGCCCGAACGCCGCCGCGATCGCGAGCGCGCCCGGATAGACGCCGATGCGCGCCGACACCGGCAGCACGTCGGCCAGCACGCTGGAGAGCAGCAGCGGCGCCACCGCCCCGACCACCAGCCCGAGCGCGATGCCGCCCGCGGCCAGCACCAGGATCTGGACGAGATAGGTCGCGAAGACCAGCCGCCCGGGCGCCCCCAGGCATTTGAAGGTCGCGATCGTCGCGGTCTTGCCGTCGAGGAAGGCCCGCACGGCGTTGCCGACGCCGACGCCGCCCACCAGCAGGGCGGTCAGGCCGACCAGGGTCAGGAACAGGGCGAGGCGCCCGATGAAGCGTTCGAGCTGCGGGGCCGCGTTCGTGAAGTCGCGCACGCGCCACGCCGCCCCCGGGAAGGTTTGCGACAGCTCCTCGCGCCAGGCGGTCACGTCCACCCCTTCGGGCAGGGCGATCCGGTAGTGCCATTCGACGAGGCTGCCGGGCTGCAGCAGCCCGGTGCCGGGCAGCGCGTCGAGCCCGACCAGGACGCGGGGGCCGAGGGTGAAGGCGCCGGAGCCGGCGCGGTCGGGCTCGCGCGCGATGACGCCGCGCAGCTCGAACTCGCGCTCGCCCAGGCGGATGCGGTCGCCGACCGCCACGCCCAGGCGGGCAAGGACGCCGGCCTCGACCACGGCGCCCGGCGTGCCGTCCTCGGGCGCGAGCGCCGCGTCGAGGGCGCCGCCGCCCTCGATCTCGAAGCTGCCGTAGAGCGGATAGGCGCCGTCGACGGCCTTCAGCTCGACCAGGGCCGAGCGCAGGTCGTCCGGCACGACCGCCATGGCGCGCAGCTCGGCCGTGGTGGACAGGCGCCCCGAACGCTCCAGGAAGGCGACCTGGTCCCCGGTCGGGACCCGGTAGAGCTGGCGCAGCGCCACGTCGCCGCCGAGGATGGCGCGGCCGTCGGCGCGCAGGCCCTCGACGATGCCGCCGGCGACCGACTGGACGGTCGCGATCGCGGCGACGCCGAGCGCCAGGCAGGCGAGGAAGATGCGGAAGCCGCGCAGGCCGCCGCGCAGCTCGCGCCGGGCGAAGCGGAGCGCCAGGGACAGGACCGTCATCGCGGGCTCACCGGCCCGAGGCGGGCACGGCGACCGGCCGCAGGCCGGAGCGCGGCACGTCGGCATCGGCGATGCGCCCGTCGACCAGCCGGACGACGCGGCTGCACCGGGCCGCGAGCGCGGGGTCGTGGGTGATCAGAACCAGGGTGGTGCCGCGGCTGCGCGCCAGGTCGAACATCAGCGAGACGACATGGGCGCCGGTCTCGCCGTCGAGGTTGCCGGTCGGCTCGTCCGCGAGCAGGAGCGACGGTTCGGTCGAGAAGGCGCGGGCCAAGGCCACGCGCTGCTGCTCGCCGCCGGAGAGCTGGCTCGGGTAGTGGCCGAGGCGGTGGCCGAGGCCGACCGCCTCCAGCCCCTCGCGCGCCCGGGCGAAGGCGTCGGCCCGGCCGGCGAACTCCAGCGGGATCGCGACGTTCTCGACCGCGGTCATGGTCGCGATCAGGTGGAAGGCCTGGAAGACGATGCCGACATGGTCGCGCCGGAAGCGCGCGAGCCCGTCCTCGTCCAGCGAGGCGAGGTCGAGCCCGGCCACCTCGACCCTGCCGGTGGTCGGCCGCTCGAGGCCGGCGATCACCATCATCATCGTCGACTTGCCGGACCCGGACGGGCCGACGATGCCGACCGTCTCGCCGCGCGCCACGCTCAGGTCGATCCCGCGCAGCACGTTGACGGGCCCCGCCGCGCTATCCAATTTCAGGTGAAGATCGCCGAGCGCGATGATCGGGCCGGCGACGGAAACGGGATCGGACATGTCGGGAGACCAGCCGGTGAGGTTCTTGAGTTCAACGCGATATGGAGCGCCGGCGCGGCTTTTCAACGCGATGGCGGCGGGGCTGGTCCTGCTCCTGCTCGGCCTGACGCCCGGCGCGTCCCCCGGGCCGGCGGCGGCGGAGGCGGCACCGGTGCGCGTGCTGGCCTTCGGCGACAGCCTCACCGCGGGCTACGGCCTGCCGTCGGGGCAGAGCTTCCCGGACCGGCTGGAGGCGGCGCTGCGCGAGGCCGGCCATGAGGTCGAGATCGTGAACGCCGGCGTCTCCGGCGACACGACCGCGGGCGGCCTCGCCCGGTTGGACTGGTCGCTGGCCGAACGGCCGGACGCCGTGATCCTGGCGCTGGGCGCCAATGACGGGCTGCGCGGCATCGATCCCGACACGACGCGCGCCAATCTCGACGCGATCCTGACCAGGCTCGGCGAGCTGGACCTGCCCGTGCTGGTGGCCGGCATGTACGCCCCGCCCAATCTGGGCCCGGAATACGGCCGCCGGTTCAACGCCATCTTCCCGGACCTCGCGCGCAAGCACGGCGCGACGCTCTACCCGTTCCTGCTGGAAGGGGTGGCGATGGAGCCGGCGCTGAACCAGGCCGACGGCATCCATCCCAACCAGGACGGCGTCGCCGTCATCGTCGAGGGCATCCTGCCCCATGTCGGGCCGCTGCTGGAGGCGGCCCGGAGCTGAACCGTTTCGCCGCGGGCCGGGTTGGGGCCATACGGGCGCTACGACGAGCCGGAAATTTTTGGAGAACGGGATGCGCAAGCGCAAGCTCGGCCGCACCGGCCTGGAGGTGACCGAGATCTGCCTCGGCACCATGACCTGGGGCCGGCAGAACACCGAGGCCGAGGGCCATGCCCAGATGGACTGGGCGATCGACCGGGGCATCACCTTCTGGGACACCGCCGAGATGTACGCGATTCCCCCGACGGCCGAGACGTACGGCCGCACGGAGGCGATCATCGGCAGCTGGTTCGCGAGCCGCGGCGGCCGCGAGCGCGTCGTCCTGGCGACCAAGGCGATCGGCCGCGCGTCCGGCGGATACGGATGGATACGGGGCGGCGGCGCCCGGCTCGACCGCGACAACCTCGTGCGGGCGGTCGAGGACAGCCTGCGCCGGCTGCGGACCGACTACATCGACCTCTACCAGCTCCACTGGCCGGACCGGCCGACCACCCGCTTCGGCCGGCGCAGCGTGCCGCTGCCCGAAGAGGACGGCGACGCGACGCCGATCGACGAGACCCTGCGGGCGCTGGACGACCTCGTGCGCGCGGGCAAGATCCGCCATGTCGGGCTGTCGAACGAGACCGCGTGGGGAGCGATGACCTTCCTGCGCGTCTCGGAGACGCTGGGGCTGGCGCGCGTCGCCAGCATCCAGAACGCGTACAACCTGCTGAACCGTACCTTCGAGGACGGGCTGGCGGAGATCGCACTGCGCGAGGAGGTCGGGCTGCTGGCCTATTCCCCGCTCGGCGGCGGCACGCTGACGGGCAAGTACCTGGACGGACGCCGGCCGCCGGGGTCGCGCCGCGCCATCGACCAGCGGGGCTCGCGCTACGACCGGCCGAACGCGGACGCGGCGACGCAGGCCTATGTCGAGCTGGCGGGGCGCCACGGGCTCGACCCGGCCCGGATGGCGATCGCCTTCGTGCTGAGCCGGTCCTTCACCACCGCGGCGATCATCGGCGCCACCAGCCTGGAGCAGCTCGCCACCGACGCCGGCGCCGCCGAGGTGGAGCTGTCGGCGGAACTGCTGGAGGAGATCGACGACATCCGTGCCCTCTATACCGACCCCTGCCCCTGACGGGGAGTTCAGATGATCCGATTGTTCGTTGGCCTGGAACTGCCGCCGGAACTCCGCGACCGGCTCGCCGGGCTGGGCGGCGGCGTGCCCGGCGCGCGCTGGACCGAGCCGGGCAACCTGCACCTGACCCTGCGCTTCATCGGCGAGGTCGAGGAGGGAATGCTGGCGGACATCCACGCGGGCCTGGCCGCGGTGTCCGCCCCCGCCTTCGACCTGGTGCTGGAGGGCACCGGCCGCTTCGGCGCCGGGGCGCGCACGCGCGCGCTGTGGGCCGGCGTCGAGGGCAACGCGGCGCTCCAGCACCTCCAGCAGAAGGTGGAGAGCGCCGTCGTGCGCACGGGCCTGCCCGCGGA
>NZ_DASYHS010000083.1:0-132397 GCF_035998295.1 Arenibaculum sp.
GGGCAGGCCGGGGTCGCGCGCACGCTGCGCATCCTCGCCGACGAGATCGACACCGCGATGGCGCTGCTCGGCGTCGACACGGTCGCCGCCCTCGGCCGCGATCATCTGCGCCCGGCCGGGCGCACCGGCTACGACGACAGCCAGCTCGGCAGCCCCAGGACCAGCGCCGGGAAGGCGACGCACAGGCCGAGCCCGATCAGCTGCAGCGCCACGAACGGGATGATGCCGCGATAGATCGCCTGGATCGTCACCTCCGGCGGGGCCACGCCCTTCATGTAGAACAGCGCGAAGCCGAAGGGCGGGGTCAGGAACGAGGTCTGCAGGTTGACCGACAGCAGGATCGTGAACCACACCAGCGGTGCCGCGTCGACGCCGGCCCAGACGCCGACATGGTCGCCGAAATCGAGGTTCGCGATGATGGGGCCGAAGACCGGCAGCACGATCAGCGTGATCTCGATCCAGTCGAAGAAGAAGCCCAGGATGAACACCATCGCCATGATGACGAACAGGACGCCCCAGGGCCCGACCCCCATGGCCAGGATGAAGTTGTCGATCATCTCCTCGCCGCCGAGGAAGCGGAACACGACCGCGTAGCAGGTGGCGCCGACGAAGATGCCGAACAGCATCGCGGTCGTGAGCGCCGAGCGCGCGCAGACCTCCTTGAGGACGGCCCAGTTGAGCGAGCGGTTGTAGAGGGCCAGCAGCGTGGCGCCGAACGCGCCGACCCCCGAGGCCTCGGTCGGCGTCGCCCAGCCGGCGAAGATCGAGCCCAGCACCAGAACGATCAGGAAGGTCGGCGGCAGGAAGCTGCGCACCATCAGGTGGCCCAGCGCGGCCGCGGAGTCCGGGCGCGCCTCGGCCGGCAGCGGCGGCGCGCGTTCGGGATACAGCGCGGAGAAGCCGACGACGTAGGCCAGGTAGAGTGCTGAGAGCATCAGGCCCGGCACGACCGCGGCCATGAAGACCGTTCCCACCGGAAGCGTCATCAGGTCGGCCATGATGATCAGCATGATCGACGGCGGGATCAGGATGCCGAGCGTGCCCGAGGCCGCGATGGTCCCGGTCGCGAGGCGCTGGTCGTAGCCCTGGCTCACCATCACCGGCAGCGCCATCATCGAGATCATCACCACCGAGGCGCCGATGATCCCGGTCGTCGCGGCGAGGATCGTCCCCATCAGGACGACCGACAGGGCGAGCCCGCCCGGGATGCGCCACGTCAGGAGCTGCAGGCAGCGCAGCAGGTCCCGCGCCACGCCCGACTTCTCCAGCATCGTCCCCATGAAGGTGAACATCGGGATCGCGACCAGGACGAGGTTCTCCACCGAGCCGCCGAAGATGCGGTTCGGGATGATCACGAGGCGCGCCGCGTTGAAGACGCCGAGCCAGTCGCCGACATAGGCGAAGGCGAGCCCCACCCCGCCGAGCACGAAGGCGACGGGCAGCCCGGAGAACAACAGCACTCCCAGCGCGAGGAACATCAGGAGCGGCAGGGACTCGGCGAGCGTCATCGGCCGGCGCCTCTTATCTGGTGGACGGGCCGGAAGGGGAGGGCGGCGTGCCCAGCGGCCCCTCGTCGCCGACGTTCTCGCCGGAGCCGCTCAGCCGGACGATGCATTTCAGCAGCACCGACACCCCGGCGAGGCCCAGCAGCACGAAGCCGAGCGGCACGAAGGCCTTGATGACCCAGCGGCTGGGAATGCCGTTCGTCGCCGAACCCTCGTTCGTCAGGAGCGAGCGTTCGGCGAACCCCCAGCCGTAGTTGATGACGAACCAGCAATAGGGCAGCAGCAGCAGCAGGATGCCCGCGGCCTCGAACCCGACCTTGCGTCGCCAGGGGAACCGTTCGCGCAGCAGCTCGATGCGGACATGCGCGTCCTTGACGTAGGCGTAGCCCAGCGCCAGCAGGAACAGCGCCCCGTGCAGGTGCCACTCCAGTTCCTGGAGCACGGTCGACGACAGGTAGAGGGGCGTGTCGATGAACCTGTTGTCGTAGCCGATCGCCTTGCGCTGGATCACGTCGTAGACGATGACCAGCGTCAGCGGCACGAACAGCAGGGAGGCGATCGTGCCGGCCGCCAGGACGACCCGGTCGATCCCGCGGGAGAGTAGGGCCAGGATGCGCATCGTCGCCTCTCGCGGGAGGGGGCAGGAAGATGCCGGGCGGACGGCCGGGGGCCTCGCGGCCCCGGCCGTCCGCGGCCGCCGTCAGCGCAGGGTGGCGATGTCGCGCCAGACCCCGTAGTTCTCGCGGAAGGCCGCCAGGGAATCCCAGGCTTCGGCGAAGGCGGGGCTCTTCTGCTTCTCTTCCGCCACCACCTCGTTCCAGCCGGCCTCCATCGCCTCCAGGATCTCGGGCGACCAGGTCTTGATCTCGACGCCCTCGGCCTGGAGCTTCTGCAGCGCTTCGAACTGGATCGTCTCGCCTTCGGCGAGGCCGTAGACGATGGCCGCGTCGCAGACCGATTCGATCTGCGCCTTCTGCGTGTCGGTCAGCTCGTTCCAGGCGTCGATGTTGATCGCGAGGTCCAGGAACGTCGATTGCTGGTGCCAGCCCGGGAAATAGTAGTACTTGGCGACGTTGTGGAAGCCGAGGCCCAGGTCGATCGCCGGCATCGAGAACTCCGTGGCGTCGATCGCGCCGCGCTCGAGGGCGGGATAGATGTCCCCCGGCCCGAGGAGCTGCGTGGAGACGCCGAGCTTCTCCATCACGCGCGCACCCAGGCCGAAGAAGCGCATCTTCAGCCCTTTGAGGTCGTCCACCGTGTTGATTTCCTTGCGGAACCAGCCGGCGGCCTCGGGGGCGATCATGGTGCAGGGGATGCTGTGGATGTTGTAGTTCGCATACAGCTTGCGCATCAGCTCTTCGCCGCCGCCGAACTTCATCCAGGCCAGGTATTCCGGAGCGGCCGGGCCGAAGGGCACCGAGGCGAACATTGCAAATCCGACATCCTTGCCGGTCCAGAAGCCGGGAGAGGACCAGGCGGCCTGCACCGCCCCGGAGGAGACGGCGTCGAAGGTCTCCAGCGACGGCACGATCGCGCCGGGCTCCTGGAACTTCACCTCGATGGTGCCGCCGGTGATCGTTCCGATCTGTTCGGCGACGCGCTTGCCGAGCGCTCCCAGCTGCGGCAGCGAGCTGGGATAAGTGGACTGCATGTCCCACTTCACGTCCGCGGCGGCGGCGGTGGAAGGCATGGTCGCCGTCAGGGCGGGGGTGACGGCGAGCCCGATGCAAAGCGCGGTGCCGAGTACGGTGTCCCTCATCATGCTTCCTCCCGTTCGCTGATTTTGTTTGGGCCGGGAATAAAGAGGCCCTTGGAGGAATCATCGTACGAATGTTTCAGATAACGGTCAACTTTATGTTAAACCTAAAATATGGTCCACATAGTGCAATAATAACTTAATTTCTTTTGAAACTCTTGGCCGCCAATCCCGCACTCGGACGCCGCATTCGGATGCCGCGCTGGATTTAGCTGCCGTGCCGCCCCATCATGCGCGCGTTTCCGAGCCCGACCAGCGAGCCCCCGATGTCGCGTATGTCCGCCAACCTCCTGCTGCTGCTGACCGCGGCGATCTGGGGCTCCACCTTCGTCGTGCAGCAGACGGTGCTGGACCATCTCGGGCCGATGGCCTTCACCGCGGCGCGCTTCCTTCTCGGCGGGCTCGTGGTCCTGCCGATGGCGCTGCGCGACCTGCGCCGGCTCGCGCGCGAGGGGAGGGGGCCCGGGCCGGGGACCTGGCTCGCGATGGCGGCGACCGGCGGCGCGCTGTTCGCCGGTTCCGCCCTCCAGCAGATCGGCATCGGGCTGACCACCGTGACGAATGCCGGCTTCCTCACCGGCCTGTACGTGCCGCTCGTCCCGTTGCTGGCGCTGCTGTTCCTGCGCGAGGTTCCTCATCCCGTGGTCTGGCCGGCCGCGGCGGGATGCCTGGCGGGGACCTGGATGCTGACCGGTGCTGCGGCGGTCGTGCCGTCGGACGGTGACCTGTGGGTGATCGCGGGCGCGCTGTTCTGGGCCCTGCACGTGATCCTGATCGGCGCGGTCGGCATGCGGACCGGCGCGCCCGTGCTGGTCGCGGCGGTCCAGTTCTTCGTCTGCGCGCTGCTGGCCGCAGCGGCGGCCGCCGCGACGGAGATGGAGACGACGACGCCCGCCGCCCTGGCGGCGGCGTGGTGGGAGATCGGCTATGCCGGCCTGTTCTCGGTCGGGCTCGCCTATACCTTCCAGGCGGTCGGCCAGCGCTGGACCGCCGCGTCGGACGCGGCGATCCTGCTCAGCTCCGAGGCCGTGTTCGCGGCACTCGCGGGGGCGGTG
The DNA here is from genome assembly GCF_035998295.1 of Arenibaculum sp. Taxonomy (NCBI): domain Bacteria; kingdom Pseudomonadati; phylum Pseudomonadota; class Alphaproteobacteria; order Rhodospirillales; family Azospirillaceae; genus Arenibaculum; species Arenibaculum sp. Next base: position 4,317 of record NZ_DASYHS010000083.1, read on the forward strand.
TTCCTGGCGGAGCGGCCGGGTCCGATCGAGCTTGCGGGATGCGCCGTGATCCTCGCCTGCATCCTCGTGGTGCAGGTCCTGCCGATGCGCCGCCCCGCCCCCGCGGCCGTCGCCGACTGACCCCTCAGCCCAGCTTCAGCTCCTGGAAGAAGTCGTTCCCCTTGTCGTCGGTGACGATGAAGGCGGGGAAGTCCTCGACCTCGATGCGCCAGATCGCCTCCATGCCGAGTTCCGGGTACTCGATGCACTCGACCTTGCGGATGCAGTCCTGCGCGAGGCGCGCCGCCGCACCGCCGATCGAGCCCAGGTAGAAGCCGCCATGGGCCTTGCAGGCCTCGCGCACCTCCGGGCTGCGGTTGCCCTTGGCCAGCATCACCATCGAGCCGCCGGCGGCCTGGAACTGCTTCACGAAGCCGTCCATGCGCCCGGCGGTGGTCGGGCCGAACGAGCCCGACGCATAGCCGTCGGGGGTCTTGGCCGGGCCGGCGTAGTAGACGGGGTGGTTCCTGAAATAGTCCGGCAACCCCTCCCCGGCGTCGAGCCGGGCGCGCAGCTTGGCATGGGCTGCGTCGCGCGCGACGATCAGCGGCCCGCTCAGCGAGACGCGGGTGCGGATCGGATGCCGGGACAGCGTCGCCAGGATCTCGGCCATCGGGCGGTTCAGGTCGATGCGCACGACCTCCTCGGAAAGCTGCTCGGCGCCGATCTCCGGCAGGAAGCGCGCCGGGTCGGTCTCGAGCTGCTCCAGGTAGATGCCGTCGCGGGTGATCTTGGCCTGGGCCTGGCGGTCGGCCGAGCACGAGACGCCGATGCCGATCGGCAGGCTCGCCCCGTGGCGCGGCAGGCGGACGACGCGCACGTCATGGCAGAAATACTTGCCGCCGAACTGGGCGCCGATCCCCATGATCCGCGTCAGCTCGTGGACGGCCGCCTCCATCTCCAGGTCGCGGAACGCGTGGCCGGCTTCGGACCCGGTGGTCGGCAGCGCGTCGAGGTAGCGCGCACTCGCCAGCTTCACCGCCTTCAGCGTCGTCTCGGCGCTCGTGCCGCCGATCACGACGGCGAGGTGGTAGGGCGGGCATGCCGACGTGCCGAGCGAGCGGATCTTGTCCTCCAGGAACTTCAGCAGCCGGTCCGGCGACAGCACGGACGGCGTGGCCTGGAACAGGAAGGTCTTGTTGGCCGAGCCGCCGCCCTTCGCCATGAACAGGAACTTGTAGGCGTCCTCGCCCTCCTCGTAGATGTCGATCTGGGCCGGGAGGTTGTTGCGGGTGTTCTTCTCCTCGTACATCGACAGCGGCGCCACCTGGCTGTAGCGCAGGTTCCGCTTCAGGTAGGCGTCGCGGGCACCCGCGCTCAGCGCGGCCTCGTCGCCGCCGCGCGTCCAGACTCGCCGCCCCTTCTTCGCCATCACGATCGCGGTGCCGGTGTCCTGGCACATCGGCAGCACGCCGCTGGCCGCGATGTTCGCGTTCTTCAGGAGGTCGAGCGCCACGAAGCGGTCGTTGGGAGAGGCTTCCGGATCGTCCAGGATCGCGCGGAGCTGCCCGAGATGGCCCGGCCTCAGCAGGTGGTTGATGTCGATGAACGCCTGCTCGGCCAGCAGCCGCAGGCCTTCCGGCTCCACCTTCAGGATCTGCTCGCCCTCGAACTCCGCCACCGAGACATGGTCCGAGGACAGCTTGCGGTACGACGTCGTGTCTTCTCCCAGCGCAAAGAGCGGCGTATGGCCGGAGCCGAGGCTGATGTCGTCGGGCATGGTCTCGCATTCCTCACGATCGGCCGCCGCGGGAGCGGCGTTGGTACTGCCGCCGGGGCGGCGTTTGGCACTGCCGCGCAGCGGCGTTCGGCACTGCCGCGCAGCGGCGTTCGGCACCGTTATACCCCGGACGCCGCCCGGCACAATGCGCATCGGCGCCGTCGTCCCGCATGTCGGGTTTCGATGCTGCGGTGCGCAACGGAATGCCGGGTTGACGCCTCTCCCGGATCCATTGTTCCATGCATGTGCATATTGCCGGCAGGCACGGCGCGGGCCCGGACCTCGGCAAACCGGCGATTTCCCAGGGAGTGCGACCATGGGCGAGTTCGAGAGGCTGGCGGCGGCGGCGGCTCTGGCCGTCGCGTTGATGACCGCGGCGGGCGCCGCCGCGGCGGAGGAGGCGAGGCTGCGCGCCGTGACCGGCTTCCAGCCGGGCACGCGGTTCTCGGCGCAGTTCGAGAAGTTCGTCGACAAGGTCAACGAGGACGGCAAGGGCGTCGTCCAGATCCAGCTCGTCGGCGGCCCGGGCGCCGTCCCGCCGATGGAGCAGGGCAACGCGGTACGCACCGGGGTCGTCGACATCGCGAACGTCCCGGGTGCCTACTACGTCAACCTCGTGCCGGAAGCCGACGCGCTGAAGCTCGCGACCCGCCCGATGGCGGAGCAGCGCGAGAACGGCGGCTGGGAACTCGTCAACCGCATCCACAACGAGCGGATGAACGTCCAGTACCTCGCGCGGACCGGCACCGGCATACCCTTCCATTTCTTCTTCCGCGAGCCCGTCGACAACGGCTTCGACTTCGACGGCCTGCGCGTCCGCGTGACCCCGGTCACCCGCGACGTCGTCGCGGCGCTGGGCGGCGTTCCCGTGACGACCGCGCCCGGGGAGGTCTTCACGGCGATGGAGCGGGGCGTCGTCGACGGTTACGGCTGGCCCGTCCAGGGCATCTTCGACCTGGGCTGGCAGGAGGTCACGGGCGCCCGGCTCGATCCCGGCTTCTACTCGGTCGAGGTCAACATCCTGGTCAACCTGGACGCCTGGAACCGGCTCGACGACGACCAGCGGCGCGTCCTCCAGGAGGCGGCACTCTGGGTCGAGGGGCTCGACGCCGGCAACGCGGAGGAGAACGAGGCGGAGAAGAAGCGGCAGGCCGAGGCCGGCATCCAGACCATCACCGTGCCGGCCCAGGAGGCCGAGGCCTTCGCCGAGAAGGCGCGCGAGATCGGCTGGAACGCCGTGATCGAGCGCAGTCCCGAGCACGGGCCGCGGTTGCGCGAGCTGCTCGACCGCTGAGCGGCCCATGCACAGGGCCGCGCACCTCTTCGGCCGGCTGCTGGATGGCCTGGCGCTGGTCGCCGCCGGGACGGTGCTGGCGCTGGTGGCGCTGATCTGCGTCAACATCCTGATGCGCAACGCCGGGCTGCGGGGCCCGATCTGGACGGAGGAGGTCTCCGAGTACGGCCTCTACGCCGTCACGCTGCTGTCGGCGCCGTGGCTGCTGCGCCGGGGCGCCCATGTCCGGGTCGACGTCCTGCTCGGCGTGCTGCCCCGGCGCGTGGCCTTCGGCGCCGATCTGGCCGCGAACCTGCTCGGCCTCGCGGTCTCGCTGGCGCTGGTCCGCTACGGCTTCGGATCGGCTCTCGACGCCCGGGCCATGGGCGCCATGACGATGAAGACGCTGTTCTTCCCGGAATGGTGGCTTCTGGTGGCGCTTCCGGCCGCGTTCCTGCTGCTCGCGGTCGAGTTCGTCTTCCGCATCCACGGGCAGTTCGCGGGGGGCCCCGCCGCCGGCCGCTCGGGCACCGCGGGAGTGCTGTGATGGGAATGGAGTGGACGTCGGCCGCAGCCCTCCTGCTGGGCGGGCTGATGGCGATGATGCTGCTGGGCCTGCCCGTCGCCTTCGCCTTCCTGGCCGTCAACCTGCTGGGCGCGGTCGTCTTCCTGGGCGGCGAGGCCGGGCTCGGGCAGCTCGTTCGCAACGCCGTCGGTTCGGTCGCCAGCTTCTCCCTGACCCCGATCCTGTTCTTCGTCCTGATGGGCGCGGTGATGTTCCACACCGGGGTGGCGCTGCGGGCGATCGATGCCGTGGACCGACTGATCGTCCGCGTTCCCGGCCGGCTCGCCGTCGTCGCGATCGGCGCCGGCACCATCTTCTCCGCCATCTCCGGTTCCACGATCGCGACGACGGCGCTGCTGGGCACGCTGCTGCTGCCCCAGATGCTCCGGCGCGGCTACGAGCCCCGCATGGCCATGGGGCCGATCATGGGGATCGGCGGCGTCGACATCCTGATACCGCCGTCGGCCCTCGCGGTGCTGCTCGGCAGCCTCGCCGGAATCTCGATCTCGAAGCTGCTGATCGCGGGGATCGTCCCGGGCGTGCTGCTGAGCGCCGCGTTCGTGGGCTACATCGTGATCCGCTGCCGCCTCGACCCCCGGCTCGCCCCCGAGGGCGACGTCGCGCCCATGGGCCTGTGGCAGCGGGTCGGCCCCTTCGTGCGCTACGTCCTGCCGCTGGCGGCGATCTTCGTCTTCGTGGTCGGCAGCATGGCTGCGGGCTGGGCGACGCCGACCGAGTCGGCCGCACTCGGGGCCGCGGCGGCGATCGCGGTCGCCGGCCTGTACCGCATGCTCTCGGTCGCCTCGCTGGTCAAGGCGCTGCTCGAGACGGTCACCATCTCGGGCATGATCCTGTTCATCATCGTCGGCTCGACGACCTTCTCCCAGCTGATGGCCTTCTCCGGCGCGACGACCGGCTTCGTCGGCCTCGTGACAGGATGGGACCTGGGCGCCGTCGCCCTGGTGCTGGCGATCGCCGGCGTTCTGCTGGTGCTGGGCTGCTTCATCGACCAGGTCAGCATGATGATGATCACGCTGCCCTTCGTGCTCCCGGTGGCGCAGGCGGCGGGCATCGACCCGGTCTGGCTCGGCGTCGTCTACCTGATGTGCATGCAGCTCGGCCTGCTGACGCCGCCTTTCGGGCTGTTGCTGTTCACGATGAAGGGGGTGGCGCCTCCCGGGATCGCGATGGGGCAGATCTATGCTGCCGCATCACCGTACGTTATCCTCGGGTTCCTGTTGCTACTGCTGATCGTCGCCCTGCCGTCGGTCGTCACGTGGTTGCCGTCCGTGATGCTGGAGTAAGCGTCCCATGACATCCCAGAAGGATCCCGCCCAGAAGGACCCCGCGGTGCGTACCATCGACGACCTGCTGCCGTACCTGATGAACCGGATCGTCAGCAGGCTGAACCGCAACCTCGAGGTCAGGCTGCGCCGCCGCGGGCTCAGCTTCCAGCACTGGCGCGTGCTGGCGGTGCTCGCGGCCGCCGACGGCCGCAACATCGCCGAGCTGGCCGATTGCGCGGTGATCCCGCATTCGACGCTGTCGCGCCTGCTGGACCGCATGGAGCGCGACCGCATGGTCGAGCGGCGGACGGCCCCGTTCGACTCGCGCCTGGTCGAGATCTGGCTGACGCCCGAGGGCCGGGACATCCACGCCGACATCCTGCCGCTCGCCGCCGACGAGAGTGCCCGCGCCCTGGCCGGGCTCGACGCCGAGACCCAGGCCGGCCTCGCGGCGGCCCTGCACCGGGTCATGGAGAATATCGGGCTGGACCGGATCGACCAGATCGGCGCGCGGGGCCGGCGCCCGCCGGTCACCGGGCGCGGCTCGGGCGCCAGCGGCCTTCGCGGCGCCGAGGCCGGGAGGCCGTGACGACCCGGGACGTCCCGGCACCCGCCACCCACTGGCCGACCATCCTCCTCACCGCGGCCGCGGGCACCGTCGCGGCCTTCCATGTCGGCAAGGTGCCGCCCGCCCTGCCGGAGCTGCGCGCGGAGCTGGGCCTCGGGCTCGTGCTCGCGGGCTGGGTCCTGGCGCTGCTCCACCCGATCGGTGCGGCGACCGGCACGACGGTCGGCTGGTTCGCCGACCGCGCCGGGCATCGCAGGACGATCCTGGCCGGGCTGCTCTGCCTCGCCGCCGGCAGCGCGCTCGGCGCGCTGAGCGGCGGCGGCGGCATGCTGCTGGCGTCGCGCACCCTGGAAGGGGGCGGGCTGATCATGACGGTCGTCTCGGCCCCCGGCCTGATCCTCGCGGCCGCGCGGCCGGCCGACATGCGCCTCGCCTTCGGCATCTGGGGCGGCTACATGCCGGCCGGGACCGCCGCCATGATGGCGGCCTCGCCGCCGCTGCTGGCGACGGTCGGCTGGCGGGGGACGTGGATCGCCGCCGCCATGCTGACGGCCGCGGTGGCCGCGGCGCTGGCCCGCGTCGTCCCGAGGCGGCCGGCCGGGCGCGCGGGCACGGCCCTGCCGCTGGGCCGCGCGCTGCTGCTGACGGCGCGCTCGCGCCGCGCTTGGCTGCTGGCGGGAAGCTTCTGCCTCTACAGCATGTCCTTCATGACGGTGTTCGGCTTCCTGCCGAGCTTCCTGGTCGAGGAACAGGGCTGGAGCACCGGGACGGCCGCCCTGCTGACGGCGCTGGCCGTCGCGGCGAATGTCGGCGGCAACCTCGCCGCCGGCTGGCTGGCCCAGCGGGGCGTGCCGCGCTGGACGCTGCTCGCCTCCGCCTGCCTCGTCATGGGCATCGCCTCCTTCGGCATCTTCGCGCCGGCGCTGGACGCCGGGGCGCGCTACGCCCTGTGCCTGCTGTTCTCGGCCGTGGGCGGCCTGCTGCCCGCGACCGTGATGGGCTCGGCCGCCGACGCCGCGGCGCGCCCCGACCTCGTGGCGAGCACGAGCGGCCTGTTCGTCCAGGGCTCCACCATCGGCCAGCTCGTCGGGCCGCCGGCCCTCGCGACCCTGGTCACGGCCGCCGGAAGCTGGGAGGCCGGGGCTTGGCTGATCGGGGCGGCGGCGGCGGGCGGTCTCGCGATCGCCGCCGCGCTGCGGGGCTTCGAACGGCCGGCGACCGCGTGAGCAAGGAGGAAGGATGCAGCGGACGGACACGTTCCTCGAGGATTTCTCGCCGGGCCAGGTCTACCGGCTCGGCACGCGCGGCATCGGCCGGGACGACATCGTCGCCTTCGCCCGCGACTACGACCCGCAGCCCTTCCACCTCGACGAGGAGGAGGCCGCGCGGTCGGCGTTCGGGGGCCTGATCGCGAGCGGCTGGCAGACCGCCGGCCTCTTCATGCGGCTGCTGGTGGACGGGCTGCTCCGGCGGACCGCCTCGATGGGCTCGCCGGGCGTGCAGGACCTGCGCTGGCTGCGCCCGGTCCGGCCCGGGGACGAGCTGTCGGCCACGCTCCGGGTCGAGGAGGTCGCCCCCTCGCGCACGCGCGCCGACCGCGGCACGATCCGCTTCACCGGCGAGCTGGGCAATCAGCGGGGCGAAACGGTGATGACGATGGTGGCGGTGCTGATCATCGGCCGCCGGCCGGACGGCGGGGCCTGACCATGGAAGCCCCGACCCGGGCCGGATACCGGCATTTCCTCGCCGTCCCGACGCGCTGGATGGACAACGACGTCTACGGCCACGTCAACAACGTCGTCTACTACTCCTACGTCGACACGATCGTGAACCAGTACCTGGTCGAGGCCGGCGGCCTCGACATCCACGCCGGCCCCGTGATCGGCATCGTGGTCGAGAGCCACTGCACCTATCACGCGCCCGTCGCCTTCCCCGACGTGCTGGAAGGCGCCCTCAGGGTCGGGCGGATCGGCACGTCCAGCGTGCGCTACGAGGTCGCCGTGTTCCGCGGCGGCGAGGAGAGGGCGGCCGCCTCGGCCCATTTCGTCCACGTCTTCGTCGACCGCGCGACCCGGCGCCCCGTCCCGGTGCCGGCGCCGCTGCGCGCCGCGCTGGAGCGCATCCTCGTCGCCTCGCCGTGACGTCCTGGCCGCGACGTTTCGGGTCGCGACGTTTTGGGCCGCGACTTTTTGACGGTGGCGTATGGCCGCCGTACAGTTGCGGCCCGCCGCGGGAATGGCGGAGAAGAGGGAGGCCATGATGGAGATCGTTCTCGCCGGCGGCATGCGCACGCCTTTCGGGGATTTCGGCAAGTCGCTGAAGGACGTGCCGCTGACCGCCCTCGGCACGCATGCGGCGCGCGCCTGCCTGGAGAAGGCGGCACTCGCCCCCGCGCATGTCGACCATCTGGTCTGGGGCAACGTGCTGCCGGTCGACCATGACGGCTATTTCGCGAGCCGCGCGATCGCGCTCGGCGTCGGCATGCCGGTCGAGAGCGCGGCCCTCAACGTCTCGCGCGCCTGCGGGTCGGGCACCCAGGCGATCCTGACCGCGGCGGAGCAGATCCTGTCCGGCCACGGGCAGGTGGCGCTCGCGGGCGGCGGGGAGAATTTCTCGCGCGGGCCCTATGTCTCGACCTCCCTGCGCTGGGGCGCCAAGCGCGGGCCGGAAACGATGGTCGACACCCTCGACTGGGCGTACCGCGACCCGTTCAGCCGGGAGCTGATGGGCGAGACGGCGGAGAACCTGTCGGACGATTTCGGCTACGGGCGCGAGGCCATGGACGAATGGGCGCTGATGAGCCAGCAGCGCGCCGGCCGGGCCATGGAGGACGGCTTCCTCGCCCGCCAGATCGCCCCGATCGCGGTGCCGGACGGCCGCGGCACGCGCGTGATGGAGCAGGACGAGTTCCCGCGCCCGCAGGTGACGGCCGCGAAGCTCGCCGCGCTGAAGCCGGTCTTCCGCGAGGGCGGGCGGGTCACGCCCGGCAACTCCAGCGGCGTGACCGACGGCGCCGCCTTCGTCGTCGTCGCCGAGCGCGCCCGGGCCGAGGCGCTCGGCGTGGAGCCGGTCGCGCGCCTCGTCGACTGGGCGATCGTGGGCGTGCCGCCGCGCATCATGGGCTGCGGCCCGGTGCCGGCGATCCGCGCCCTGCTCGAATGCCGCTCGATGACCGTCGGCGACGTCGACTACTGGGAGATCAACGAGGCGTTCGCGGCGGTGAACCTGCATGCCGAGCGCGAGCTGGGGATTCCCCGCGCGCGGACCAACCTCTACGGCGGCGGCATCTCCATCGGCCATCCGCCCGGCGCGACCGGCGTGCGCATGATGCTGGTGGCGATGCGGCACCTCGCCGAAACCGGCGCGCGCCACGCCGTCGTCAGCATGTGCATGGGGGCGGGGCAGGGCATGGCCGTGCTGATCGAGAACCTGAAGCGCTGAGCCGCATGGGCCGGGAGGGACGATGAGCGAGGAACGGCCGCACGGGCGCCGGCGCGTCTACCTGATGCGCCATGCCGAGGTCAGCTACGTCGACCCGGTGACGCGCCGCCTGCGCGACCCGCGCACGGTCGATCTGACCGCCGAGGGCGAGCGCCAGGCCGAGGCGGCGCGCGCAGCACTGGCCGCGACGCCGCTCGACCGCGTCGTCTGCTCCGGCCTGCCGCGCACGCGCCGCACGGCCGGGCTGGTGGCCGCGGGCCGCGGCCTCGCGGTCGAGGACCGGCCGGACCTGATCGAGATCCGCAGCGGCCGCCTCTCGGACGTCCCGCCCGAACGCTTCGACGCCGAGTTCGTCTACGGCTTCGAGGCCGCCGCCACCCCCGGCGCCCGGTTCGCCGGCGGCGAGGCCTTCGCCGAGTTCGAGCGCCGCGTCGTCGGGGCGCTGGAGGCGCTGCTCGCGGAACCGGGCTGGCGCGACGCGCTCGTCGTCGCCCATGAGGGCGTCAACCGCATGGCGCTCGCCTGGGCGGCCGGCGCCGGCCTCGCCGGGCTCGGCGCGTTCGACCAGGACATGGCCTGCATCAACGTCGTCGATTTCGACGTCGCGGACGGATTGATCGTCCGGCGCCTGCTGCGGACGGTCAACCTGACCCCCTACGATCCCACGAAGAACGGGCTGCACCTGACCGCGCTGGAGCGGCTGGCGCGCACGTTCCGGGTGCTGCACCCGCCGGCGCCCGCGACCAGCGAGGACGGAGCGACCCCATGAAGATCCGCGCCGCGGTGCTCAACCGCACCGGCCTGCCCCGGCCCTATGCCGAGAGCCGGCCGCTCTCGATCGAGACCCTGGAGCTGGACCCGCCCGGCCAGGGCGAGGTGCTGGTCCGCATCAAGGCGGCCGGCCTGTGTCACTCCGACCTCTCCGTCATCAACGGCGACCGGCCGCGGCCGGTGCCGATGGCGCTCGGCCACGAGGCGGCCGGCATCGTCGAGGAGGTCGGGCCGGGAGTGACGGACCTCGCGCCGGGCGACCACGTGGTGCTGGTCTTCGTGCCGAGCTGTGGGCACTGCCCGCCCTGCGCCGAGGGGCGCCCGGCCCTGTGCGAGCCCGGCAACGCCGCCAACGGCCGCGGCGAGATGCTGGGCGGCGGCCGGCGCCTGCACCGCGCGGGAGAGAACGTGAACCACCATCTCGGCGTCTCCGCGTTCGCCGAGCGCGCCGTGGTCTCGCGCAACTCCCTGGTCAGGATCGATCCCGCCGTGCCGCTGGAGGAGGCGGCGCTGTTCGGCTGCGCCGTCCTGACCGGCGTCGGCGCGGTCGCGAACACGGCCAGGGTGCCGGTCGGGGCGACGGTCGCGGTGATCGGCCTGGGCGGGGTCGGGCTCAACGCGCTGCTGGGCGCGGTCGCGGCCGGCGCCTCGCGCATCGTCGCGGTCGACCTGCTGGCGCCGAAGCTCGACCTCGCCCGCGAGCTCGGCGCGACCGACACCTTCGACGCCGCGGCGGAGGACTGCGCGCGCGCCATCCGTGAGGCCACGTCCGGCGGCGTCGACTTCGCCTTCGAGATGGCCGGCTCGGTCCCGGCGCTGGAACTCGCCTACGCCGTGACCCGGCGCGGCGGCACGACGGTGACGGCCGGGCTCGCGAACCCGGAGCGCCGGATGTCGATCCAGCAGGTGAGCCTCGTCGCCGAGGAGCGCACGCTGAAGGGCAGCTACGTCGGCAGCTGCATCCCCGTGCGCGACGTGCCGCGCCTGATGGCGCTGTACCGCCAGGGCCGGCTGAAGGTCGACCGGCTGCTGACCGACCGGATCGAGCTGGACGACATCAACCATGCCTTCGACCGCCTTGCCGACGGCGAGGCGATCCGGCAAGTCGTCGTGTTTCCGGACTGAGGCCGGGAGCGCCGCGGTGCTGATCGCGATCCTCGGCTACGGCTCGCAGGGCGACGTCAGGCCCTTCGTGGCGCTCGGCCGCGGGCTGGTGGCGGCCGGCCATCGCGTGCGCGTCGTCACCGACGCCGGGTTCCGGCAGATGGTCGAGGCGGCGGGCCTGGAGCACGCGCCGATCGAGGGCGACCTGCGCCGGCGCCTCGCCGAGGAACGGGGGCTCGCGGGCGTCACCAACGATCCCGTGCGGCTGGTCCGCCTGATGCGCCGCCTCGGCCGGGAGCTGGCGCCGGTATGGGCGCGCGACGGCTTGGCCGGGTGCGAGGGCGCGGACGCGGTGGTGTCGGGCGGCGGCGCGGTCTTCCTGGCGGGCTCCCTCGCCGAGCGGCTCGACCTGCCGATGGTGCAGGGATGGCTGCAGCCGGTGGTGCCGACCGCGGAGTTCACGACCCCGGTGATGCGGCCGCTGCCGGTGTGGGGCGGCCCCGCGCGCTGGACCCATTCCCTGATGCAGCGCTTGATCTGGGCCGGCATGGCGGGGCCGGTGGGCGAGATGCGCCGGCATCTCGGCCTGCCGGAGGTGACCGGAAGCCGGGCATGGGCCGCGGTCGAGCAGGCGCCCAGCTTCTGCGCGGTCAGCCCGGCGCTGGTGCCGCGCCCTGCCGACTGGCCGGCACGCGCGGCGTTGACCGGCTTCCTGTTCCTCGACGATCCCGACTGGCGGCCGGACCCCGGCCTGGAAGCCTTCCTCGAGGCGGACGTGCCGCCAGTCTATGTCGGCTTCGGCAGCATGATGCAGCCCGACGCGGCGACCTTCACCCGCGAGGTCGTGCAGGCGTTGCGCACGACCGGCTGCCGCGCCGTCGTCGCGACGGGTTGGGGCGGCCTCGACCGCGCGGTGCTGGAGGAGGCGCGCGCCGCCGGCGCCCCGTTGCACCCGATCGAGGCGGCGCCGCACGACCGCCTGCTTCCAATGATGGCGGCCGCGGTCCATCACGGCGGCGCCGGCACGACGGCCGCGGTGGCGCGTGCGGGCCTGCCCTCGGTCGTCGTCCCCTTCCTCGGCGACCAGCCGTTCTGGGGGGACCGCCTGCACCGCGTCGGGGCCGCGCCGCCGCCGCTTCCCGCGCGCCGGCTGACCGCGGACCGGCTGTGCGCGGCGCTGGACGCCGTCCTCGACCGCCCGGCCCTGCGCCGCGCGGCCGAGACGATCGGCCGCGCGGTGCGCTCGGAGCAGGGGACCGCGGCGGCGGTCGCGGTGGTGGAGGCCGCCGTGGCGGACCCGCCATGCGCCGGGGCCATGCCGCACCTGCCGTAAATCAGTTGGGATCGGGAGGGTTCGCACCTTACGATCGCATCCGATTCGAAGAGGGGCGGGGGCGGTCATGGGTGCTGGTGCGGGGCTGGTGATCGCGGCGGGAGTGGCCTCGTTGATCCTGGCGATGGGCATACGCCAGTCGTTCGGCATCTTCCTGACGCCGATCGCCGTCGACCTCGAGATCGGGCGGCAGGCCTTCGGGCTGGCGATCGCGGTGCAGCAGTTGCTGTGGGGGCTCGCCCAGCCGGTGATCGGCGCGATCGCGGACCGCTACGGCGCGATGCGGGTGACGATGGCCTCGGCCCTGCTGTACGCGGTCGGCCTCGGGCTCGCGACGCTGGCGGCCGATCCGCTGGGCCTGACGCTGACGCTCGGCGTCGTGGTCGGCATGGCGCTCACCGGCACCACCTACGTCACGGTGCTGGGCGCGGTCGGGCGCGTCGTCCCGCCGGAGCGGCGCAGCATGGCGTTCGGCATCTGCACCGCGGCCGGCAGCTTCGGCATGTTCGCCGTCGTCCCCGGCGCCCAGGCGTTGCTCGACAGCTTCGGCTGGAAGGACGCCTTCGTGCTGATGGCGATCGGCATCAGCCTGCTGGTGCCGCTGTCCCTGGGCTTTCGGGGCAGCGACCGCATGATCGCGCCCAAGGCCGGCGGGCCGGGCATGGGGGCCGCCATCCGCGAGGCGCGCGAGCACTCCGGCTACCTCCTGCTGATCGCGGGCTTCTTCGTGTGCGGGTTCCACGTCGCCTTCGTCGCGACGCATCTGCCCGCCTTCCTGTCCGACCGCGGCCTGCCGCTCGACGTCACGGCCTGGTCGCTGGCGATGATCGGCCTGTTCAACATCTTCGGCAGCTACCTGGCCGGGATGGCCGGCAGCCGCTACCGCCAGAAGAACGTCCTGGCGGGCATCTATCTCGCGCGCGCGGTCGTCATATCGCTGTTCGTGGTGCTGCCGGTCACGCCGTTCACGGCGATCGCGTTCGGCGCGGGGATCGGGTTCCTGTGGCTCAGCACCGTGCCGCTGACGAGCGGCCTGGTCGCCCAGATGTTCGGCGTGCGCTACCTGTCGACGCTCTACGGCGTCGTCTTCGCCTCCCACCAGGTCGGCGCCTTCCTGGGCGCCTGGGGCGGCGGCCTCGCCTACGACCTGCTCGGCAGCTACGACGCCATCTGGTACGCCTCCATCGTGCTCGCCCTGTTCGCCGGCCTGATCCACCTGCCGATCGACGACCGGCCGGCGGTGCGCGCGCCGCAGCCGGCGGTGCCGTGATGCACGCCCGGGCGGCCTCCTGGGCGGTGGCGGTGCTGCTGGTCGCGGGCGGCCTGGTGCTGTGGCGCGACTACGGCCTCGCGGTCGCGATGTCCGACGGCGCCTGGCTCTGCCTCGTCCGCTAACAGAATTTGCTTCAGACCTCGGGAAAATCACGATCTGAAGACGAAGGGCGGCTCTCCATGGCTCTCGGCGTCGGTACCGGACTGTCTTGAGCCGTTCAGAGATGACGCTCCCAATCCTGCCGCCCATGCAGCACGCGGACGATCAAAATGTAGTCGTCTCTGATAAGGTAGACGATGACATGCGTGCTATAAAAATAGAATCGAACGGGCGGCGTGAATTCAGTTCTCTCGCGCGCGGAAAAAGGATGCTCGGCAAGAAATTCGAAACTCTCAATGATGCCGGTGTGATACTGCTCGGCCTGTTCTATTCCAAAATGTTGTGCGCCGTACAAGTAAATGCCGATGATATCCTCGTCGGCCTGCTCGGTTGTCTTAAATTTCATTCTTCGTGGCCGTATCGGCCCGGCGGCGCGCTTCCCGCAAAATGTCCGCTGTAGTCCGGCTGCTGACCCCGCTGGCAAGCCCCTCGTCGATCAGCCCTTGCAACTCGGTAAGCTTGGCTGCGCGTTCCTGGTCACGCCGGATCAGATCCCGAACGTAATCGCTGGCATTGCTGTAACGGCCGGTCCGGGTCTGGGCCTCGACCCAATCCTTCATCGGATCAGGCAGGGATACGTTCATCGTTGCCATAGGCACCTCCCACATCAAAATTCGACAGATAATGCCAAAGTTTGTCAAGGCAAGGGCCGCTCGAGACCCTTGATTTGCTAGGTGGGTCGCCCCGATGCGGCTCCCATGCGTTGACCTTCCGACACGATGCGGAGGGCGGGCATGGCGGACGGGGGCAGCGAGGCGCGGGCGGTCGAGCGGGAGCGGTGGCGCACGCTCAGGCTGATCGAGGGATGGCTCGAAGGGCCGATGATGGTGCTCGGCCTCGTATGGCTGGCGCTGCTGGTGGTGGAGCTGACCTCGGGGCTGAGCCGGTTCCTGCGCGATATCGGGACGCTGATCTGGATCGCGTTCCTGTTCGACTTCGCCCTGCGCTTCATCCTGGCCCCGAACAAGCTCGCCTTTCTCCGGCGCAACGTGCTGACGGTGGTCTCGCTCGCCCTTCCGGCCTTCCGGACCTTGCGGGTCCTTCGGCTGGCGGGGGCGGCGCGCGGGCTGCGCCTCGTCCGCGTGCTGGGCACGCTGAACCGCGGCCTCGCCTCCGTGCGCCGGGCGACGCGGCGGCGCGGCCTCGGCTACGTGCTGCTCGCCAGCGTCCTGGTGGTCGTGGGGGGCTCGGCGGGGCTGTTCGCGCTCGAGCGCGGGCTGGCCGCCGCGGGCGGGGGCTTCGACAGCTACGCGACCTCGCTCTGGTGGACCGCGAGGATCGTGATGACGGTCGGGCCGGAGTTCTGGCCGCAGACCCCCGAGGGACGCCTGCTCGCCCTGGTGCTGGCGCTCTACGGCTACGCCACCTTCGGCTACGTGACGGCGGCGCTCGCCAGCCTGTTCGTCGACCGCGACGCGGCGAGCGTCAAGGGCGAGGTCGTCGGCCGCCGCCGCATCGAAGCGCTCCACGCCGAGATCCGCGCGCTCCGGGAGGACTTGCGCAGGCGATGACCTTCCGGCCGGGGTTCCAGCATTCGGATCGTTCATGCTAGGTTCCCGCGTCGGCACCGTGACCCGAGGACAGGGCATGTCAGATCCGTTCAGCTACGACGACCCGCTCGGCCACGCCTCGGCCGAACCGGCACCGCCGGCGCGCCCGTCGTTCCGGTACCTGGAGACGCTGAACGCGGTCCAGCGCGAGGCGGTCGAGGCGCTGGACGGGCCGGTCCTGGTGCTGGCCGGTGCCGGCACCGGCAAGACCCGGGTGCTGACGACCCGGCTCGGCCATCTGCTGATGACGCGCAGGGCCTCGCCGTTCCAGATCCTGGCCGTCACCTTCACCAACAAGGCCGCGCGCGAGATGCGCGCGCGCGTCGAGGCGCTGATCGGCCAGCCCGCGGAAGGCTGGTGGCTCGGCACCTTCCACGCGCTGGCGGCCCGCATCCTGCGCCGCCACGCCGAGCTGATCGGTTTGCAGCCGAGCTTCACGATCTTGGACACAGACGATCAGATCAGGCTGGTCAAGCAGCTGCTCGCGGCCGAGAACATCGACGACAAGAAATGGCCGGCCCGCGCGCTGCTCGGCGTGATCGAGCGCTGGAAGGACCGCGGCCTGACGCCCGACCGCCTCAAGCAGGAGGACGCCGGCGACGTCGCCGGCGGGCGCATCCTGGCGCTCTACCGCGCCTACCAGGACCGGCTGCGGACGCTGAACGCCTGCGATTTCGGCGACCTCCTGCTGCACAACCTGACGCTCTTCCAGCAGCATCCCGACGTGCTGGCGGAGTATCACCGGCGCTTCCGCTACCTGCTCGTCGACGAGTACCAGGACACCAACGTCGCGCAGTATCTCTGGCTCAGGCTGCTGGCCCAGGGGCACAAGAACATCTGCTGCGTCGGCGACGACGACCAGTCCATCTACGGCTGGCGCGGCGCGGAGGTCGGCAACATCCTGCGCTTCGAGCACGACTTCCCCGGCGCGCGCGTGATCCGGCTCGAACAGAACTACCGCTCGACCGGCCACATCCTCGCCGCCGCCTCGGGCGTCATCGCCCACAACAAGGGGCGGCTCGGCAAGACCTTGTGGACGCAGTCCGACCTCGGCGAGAAGGTCCGCGTGCGCGCGATCTGGGACGGCGAGGAGGAGGCGCGCTGGGTCGGCGACGAGGTCGAGGCGCTGCAGCGCCAGAAGGTCGGGCTCGACAGCATCGCCGTGCTGGTCCGCGCCGGCTTCCAGACCCGCGAGTTCGAGGAGCGCTTCCTGACGCTCGGGCTGCCCTACCGGGTTGTCGGGGGCCTGCGCTTCTACGAGCGGCAGGAGATCCGCGACGCGATCGCCTATCTGCGGGTGATCCAGTCGCCCGCCGACGACCTCGCCTTCGAGCGCATCGTCAACCTGCCCAAGCGCGGGATCGGCCCGGCGACGCTGCAGCAGGTCAACCAGATCGCCCGCGCCGCCGGGGTCGCGATGACCGAGGCGGCGTGGCGGCTGTGCGGGACCGACGAGCTGAAGCCGAAGGTGCGCTCGACGCTCCGGGGCGTGCTCGACGACTTCTTCCGCTGGAAGGGCCTGTCGGCGACGATGGCCCACAACGACCTGGCGCAGCTCGTCCTCGACGAGAGCGGCTACACGGCGATGTGGCAGGCCGACAAGTCCCCCGAGGCCCCGGGGCGCCTGGAGAACCTGAAGGAGCTGGTCGCGGCCATGGGCGAGTTCGAGAGCCTGTCCGGCTTTCTCGAGCATGTCAGCCTCGTGATGGACCAGAACGACGCCTCGTCGGGCGAGATGGTGACCTTGATGACGCTGCACGGCGCCAAGGGGCTGGAGTTCGACTACGTCTTCCTGCCGGGCTGGGAGGAGGGCGTCTTCCCGAACCAGCGCGCGCTCGACGAAACCGGCATCGCCGGGCTGGAGGAGGAGCGCAGACTGGCCTATGTCGGCCTCACCCGCGCGCGGCGCCGGGCCTATGTCAGCCACGCCGCGAACCGGCGCATCCACGGCTCCTGGGCCAGCACGCTGCCCTCGCGCTTCATCGACGAGCTTCCCGCGGACCATGTCGAGGCCGAGGCCGCGACCGGCCTGCACGGCGGCGGCTTCGGCGAGGGTGCGGGCTTCGGGGGCGGTTTCGGCGGCGCAGGGTTCGGCGGCGGCGGCTTCGGCGGCGGGGGCTTCGGCGGCTGGGCGAAGACCCCGCCGCGCCAGCCCCCGGGCCGCAACCTCGTGATCGACGGCTCGGCCCGCGAGGTCCAGGCGCGGCCGCGGCCCGCCAAGGCCTTCGACGCCGGCGACCGGATCTTCCACCAGAAGTTCGGCTACGGGACCGTCATTTCGGTCGATGCCGACAAGCTGGAGATCGCCTTCGACCAGGCCGGGACGAAGAAGGTGATGGACAGCTTCGTCGTCCCGGCCACGCAAGCCGGCTGAGGATCGTTCCCGTCAGGCTACGGCGAGCGCCGGGGCCAGCGTCTCCTCGCGCGTCCTGACCTTCCGGGTCGCGAGCTGCGTCAGGTCGAAATTCTGGTTCGCCTTCTCGACCGCGGTCGGGAAGGCCGCCTCCACCTGTGCCATCGCGTCCATTCGGGCGGCGTTCATGCGGGCCATCGCCGCGGCCTCGGCGGCGGTGGGGTTGCCCGCGGGGTCGTCCTGGATCGCGAACAGCTCGCTCTCGTAGCAGCGGCGCTGGGCGATGCCCAGCGAGCGCGACGCGCCGCCGTTGCTGTCGTAGCGGATCTGGAACCAGGCTTCGGCCCGGTCGCCGGCCTGCACGGCGGCGTGCAGGCTGGGGCTGTGCGCGAGCAGGCCGTTATAGGCGAGCGAGAAGAGGACCGCGCGCTCCGGCGAGGGCGGAACCCCGGCGAGCCAGCCGTCGATCTGCGACTCGTAGGTCGCGCTGCAGGCGTCGAAGGGGCCGCGTGCCTCCAGGGCGCTCGCGAAGGCGAACCGCGTCCGAAGGCCCGGGACGCCGGCGGTGGCGCGCTCCGCCATCACCGCATCCAGGCCGGATTGCAGCGCGGCATTGGTCTTGGCCGCGGCGACGGCCGCGCCGAGCCGGTCGATCCAGGGCTTCTCCTGCGCGGCTTCGGGGTCGATCCCCATCGCGGCCAGGACGGCCCGGCCGACCGGCGTGCCGAAGGTCGAGATGTTGAACCCGATCCCGATCGTCGCGATGCCGCGGATGTCGAGATAGGGCGCCATCTGCACGCCCTCCGCCGTGGAGATCAGCGAGAAGCGCGTGGACTGGTATGCGTCGGTCGTGGCTGCGCGGAAAGAGATCATGCCCGTTCACCTGTTCGCGGAAGGGCTGCAGTCTAGAGCCGCCCCCGCGCGCCGTCAAAAGGAACGGGCCGGCAGCACCCTCCTACTGCGCGCGCAGTTCCTCCCGGTGGGCGCGGACCATGTCCCCGAGGGTGGCGAAGTGGAAATCGATCCGGTAGTCCCCCGGCGGCGGCGGGGTCGCCCCGAAGCCGTCGGCCCCCCGCCGGCGGTCGATCCAGGCGGTGGCCAGGCCGTGCGCCGTCGCCGGCACGTGGTCGTGGAACAGGCTCTGCGCGGTGTGCAGGATGTCGGTCTTCTCGAACCCGAACTCCCGCTTCACGTGGTCGATCAGGTATTCGAAGTTCCGGGGCGAGGGCTTGTACGAGCCCACGTCCTGGGCGGTGTAGATCGCGTCCCACGGGTCGCCCAGGCGCCTGGACGCGCCGCTGTAGCTCTCGCGGTCGCAATTGGTCAGCGTGATCAGCGTGTAGTGTTCCTTCAGGTAGCGCAGCGCCGCCGCCGAGTCGTCGAAGGCCGGCCAGTCGCCGACCGAGGCGCCGAAGCGCGCGGCCTCCTCCTCGCCCGCCGCGATGCCCCAGTCCTTCGCGAGCGTCCGGTACACCGCCGACAGCAGGTCGCGGTAGAGCATGTCCGGCGCTTCGGCCTGCTGCGCGGATTCGGCCCGGGCGAACAGCTCGAGCACGCGCTCGGCTCCCGGCGGATCGTCCAGCCTCGCCAGCAGCGGCGCCAGGGCGCGGAGGATCCCGGTCTCCCAGTCGATGACGGTGCCGAAGGTGTCGAAGGTCAGGACCCGGTAGTCGGCAAGGCTCATGGAGTGTCTCCTCGGTCGGTCGGGCGATGGTAGCGCCACCGGGCCGGCCATGCGACGGCGAAAGGGGAATGATTACCCCAGGACGAGGAGCGCGGCGACCATAGAAAGCAGCAGAAGCGGCGCGGCGCCAAGCGGCCACGCACGCCGGTAGACGGCATGTTCCAGGTCGGTCTGCCGGGCCAGCGCGCAGCCCATCGCGACCCGGACCGGCGACAGCATCGTCAGCGCGGCGGCCGCGGTGTTCTGGATCGCCGCGACCTGGACGAGCGGAAGCCCGCTTTGCGCTGCGATGCCCGCCTGCGCGGCCATGAGCAGTCCGTTCGAAGCGTTGCCGCTGCCGGCCAGGAACCCGAAGGCTCCGGCAAGCCAGGGGGTCGATACCACCGCATAGGGTCCGAGGGCCTGGCCGAGCCCGGCCGCAAGCGCTCCGGCCATCCCCGAGTCGGCCATGATCCGTGCCATCACCAGATAGATGGCGATCGTCAGGATCGCCTTGCGGCCGCGCGACCACGTCGTTCGGGCCGCGCCGGCAATCGCGCCGATGCGGCCCGACACGCAGGCGGCGATCAATCCGACGGCGACGAGCCAGGAGCCGGGATGCAGCGCCGGATACCACGTCGTGGCGTCGGTGAAGGGTTGTATCGCCGCGACCTGTGCGAGCCACGCGTTCAGGGCGGGAACGGCTCGGCTGGCGGCGAGGCCGGCGATCAGCGCGGTGTAGGGCAGCGCCACTCCCAGCGCCGACTTCCACCGGCCTTCGTCCGGCCGCTCATCGCGCCAGAATTGCAGCGCGACCAGTGGGCCCAGGGCGGCCATGCCGGCGATCTCCGGGCCCAGCCGCTGGTTGGCCGCGATCAGCAGCAGCAATGCCGCCGCCATCCACGCCAGGTCCGCCAGCATGTGCCGGACGTTGTTCTCCAGTCCGGCGGCGGCGGCCATGCGCCAGAAAAGGACGAGCCAGGCCGACAGCAGGGGGACGCTCAGGATCGCGCTCTCGACGCCGAGTTCGCGAGGCGTGATCCCGGCGAAGGCGGCGCCCACGATCGTTCCGTTCGCCATGGCCCCCCAGGGTACGAGCACCTGGCTGAACAGTCCCAGCGTCACGACGTTGAGGGGCGAGATGCCGGTGCGGAGCAGGATCGCGATCGTCGTGACCTGGCCCACGCCGAACCCCGTCGCCGCTTCGGCGAACGGACCGATGAGAAAGCACGCGGCGAACGTGCGCCGGCGATTGAGCCAGGCCGAGGCCGGCTCGGCTCCCTCGCCCTCGACGCCCGTCGACGAGAGGACCTCGCGGAAGAACAGTCCGCCGAGGATGACGGCGCCGACGAACCAGGCGAGCCACAGCCCCTTCATGCTCGCCGTCAGGACGTCGGCCATCTCCATCGATGCCGGTGCCGTGGTCGACGCGACGGCGACCGTGATCGCGACGCCGCACAGCCCCGCCCCGATCGGGCCCGTCCGGCCGCTGGCGATGAGGACGGCGACCGCCAGCAGGGGGAGCGACCAGACGAGATGCATCGGTGCACGATCGGGTTCGGTTGCTTGTCGGTGAAGGGGGCTTCGACCGTCCGCTCTCGGCGGGTCCTGCTGCCGTCCTCAGCCGGACGGTTCCGGCAGGTCCGCGTGCAGGGCTTCGGCCGATCCCGGGACGAACTGCTCCACGGCTTCCGTTCCGCCGAGGAGGCGGGACGCCAGGGTGGCGCACTGGGTCCGGATGTCGCGTATCGCGATGATTTCCAGCAAGCTCCCGCGGCAGACCGGGCCGACCGCGAACAGTCGTTTCAGGGGATGCCCCTCGGCATCGAAGAGGGTGCCTTCCGCCGTCGCCTCGATCCCGTACCCGACCTCGTCCCATCGCACCATGCCGGATCGCAGCAGGCTCGACAGCAGCGGGTTCTGCGGCTTCTCATTGTTCCAGGACGGACCGGTGCAGTTGATGGCCGCCCCGACGACCACCTTCTCGATCCGTTCGGCGCTCCGCCGCCGTACGTGCAGGGTGATCAGATCGCCCTTGGCTTCGCTGGCCGTGATGCGGCCCGCGATGACCCTGACCCGTCCACTGTCCATCAGCTCCGAGAATGTCACCGCCGTCTTCGGAGGAAGCCGCGTCCGGTGCATGTGCCAGAAGGGCGAGACGTGCTCCAGAAAAGCTCTTTTCTCCGCCTGGGAGAAGCCGGCCCAGATCGGCTGCGTGTGCGGCCGCAGCGCGTTGACGACCGCCCGCCAGTCTCCCCCGGCCTCGACGACGCGTTGCGACTCCGATCTGATCCACCGCATGAGCGGCAGGAGACGGCTCGGCAGGTCGTCCCGCTCGACGGCGTGGGGCGTCCTGACGTGGATGTATGGCTGCGCGATGCATCCCCGGCGCGATATCAGCGTGATGTCCGATCGGTGGCCGTTGGACAGGAGGCTCAGCATGATGTCGGTTGCGGTCTGGCCGCTGCCGACGATCGCCACGGGGACGTCCTTGCGCAGTGCCCGGATGGCGGCGGCGTTCCACGGATCGTCGATGACGAACCGTTCGTCGATCCGCGACCCGATCGACCGCGGCGGGGGATGGCCGATGGCGAGGACGGCGGCGGAAACGCCCACCGTGCTCCCATCGTCCAGGATCACGTCGAGGCGGCCGCGCGCCTCGGCGACGTCGCGGACCTCCGCCTTCACGAAGTGGACCGTCGTGCCGGAGGCCGACGGGTGCTCCAGCTGCGACATGAGATGCTCGAGGTAGCGGGTGTAGAGCATCCTCGGGACGAACTGCTCCGGCAGGGGTATCGCCGGGTCGAGGAAGTCATGCGCATGGGGGTCCGTTCGCAGGAAGTCGACGAAGTCGTCCCGTGCGTCGTCGAAGGCGCTCAGATTGCCCGCAGGCCCGTTGAGGAGGTGCGCGGCCTCCCGGGTTCCGAAGGCGACGCCGTTGCCGGGGCGGCCCCGCTCGAACACGAAGACTTTCGCGCGGCCCCTGGGGCTCCGATGAAGATGGGCCGCCAGGCAGATCGCGGAGAATCCGCCTCCTATCACGGCGATGGTGGCGCAGTCCTCTCCGGGGTCGGGAAGATGCGTCCTGCCGAAACGCGTCTCGGTTCGATGGGGATGTTCATACCGCATGGGCCGCACCTTTCGCGCCGACGCATCGGACCAGCAGATCCTTCACCGCGCGTCGATCCAGTTTTCCGCTGCTCGTCCGCGGCATCGCCTCGATCACTTCGACGAGCGCCGGAAGCATGTAGCCCGGCAGGGTCGATCGAAGCCGGGTGCGCAGCGCGTCGCCGTCGATGCCGTTGCCGGAGACCGCGGCGACGATCCGCTCGGCGACGGCAGGGCTCGGCGGCCACGCGAACGCGACCGCCTCCACGACCCCGTCCTGGTCGCGCAAGGCCGCTTCGACCTCTCCGAGCTCGATGCGGTGCCCGTTGATCTTCACCTGATGATCGCGGCGCCCCACGAAGGTGATGTCGCCGCCCGGCAGCTCGCGGACCAGATCGCCGGTCCGGTAGTAGCGGCGCCGCTCTCCGGTGGAGGCTTCCTTTTCGTAGAAGGCCGCCGCGTCCGCTTCGGGGTTCCGCCAGTAGCCCGAGAATGTTTGCGGTCCGGCCACGGCGAGTTCGCCGACCTGGCCCCTGCCGGCCGGCACCAGATCCTCGTCGACGATCTCGAAGGAGAGCCCGTCATAGGGGCGGCCGATGGGAACGATCCCGTTCGCGCATAGTGCGGGAGACGTTCGCGGTTCCCAGCGGTGCGCGGCGCAGGCGATGGTCAGTTCGGTAGGGCCGTAAAGGTTCTCGATGACCGAGCCGGGTGCGGCTCGCTGCCAGGCTTCGGCGTATTCCTGCGGCAGGGGTTCGCCGCAGAACAGGCTCAGGCGAAGGGATGGCAGGGAGTCCGGGGTGAGCAGGCCGAGCTTCATCTGCATCGCGACCATCGACGGCACCGAGAACCAGACCGTCAGTTGGCGGGCGCGCGCGACGCCGAGCGGTGCCAGCAGCTCGGCAGGGGTGAAGCCGCACAACGTTGCACCGGCGCTCCAGGCCATGAAGATGTCGAAGATCGAGAGATCGAAGCTCTGCTCGAAGGTCTGGGACAGGACGTCGTTCTCCGTCACGCCGTAGCGGTCCAGGTTCGTCTTCAGGAAGGACGTCACGTTGCCGTGGGAAATCGGCACTCCCTTAGGCGTGCCGGTGCTGCCCGAGGTGAACAGGATATAGGCGATGTCTCCCGCCCGCTCGTCGGTGGCGCGGCCCTTGCCGGAACGCACGACGTCGACGCTCCCGCCGTCGGTCTCGACGATTGGGGGAGGGGCGGGATGGTCCGCCAGAAGGTCGCGCATCGACCCCGCGGTCTGGCCGTCGCACAGGATCGCGTCCAGGTCGGCGATGTCGACGATGCTGCGCAGGCGGGCTGCCGGCAGCGTCGGGTTGAGCGGCACGAAGGCGGCGCCGGCGAGTAGGGCGCCGAGGGTGCCCGCATAGGAACCGATGGAGCGGCGCGCGCAGATCCCGACCCGGCGGGGTGCATGTGCTGCCGCCCGCAGGCCTTCCGCGATGTTCCCGGCGAGTTGCCCGACGTCGGAATAGGTCCAGCTCTCCGCGCCTATCCGCAACGCCGTTCGGTCCGGCCAGCGCGTCGCGCTCCTAAGAAAGCCCTCGTGCAGTCGGGCGTGGCGTTGAAGGGTTCGATCGCCGATCATGCCGGTGCGCGCTCCTCATAGGCTCGCGCCGCAGCGCCCTGATACAGGAGCTGCGGACGTATCAGGACGTTGTTGGCGCGCTGTTCGCGGCAATGCGCCACGAGGCCCGCCGTTCGGGCGGCGAAGAAAACGGGACCGAAGAGATCGCGCGGAAGACGCAGCGCCTCGAAGACCGCGCTCGCATAGAAGTCCACGTTGACGTCGAGTCCCACGCTGGCGTGCTCGCGGAGCGCCGGGGGAATTGCTTCGAGGACGTCGAGGATGCGCTTGTCCCCGCCGTTCGCGCTCAGTTTTTGGGCGAGAAAGCGAAGGCGCCGGCTGCGCGGGTCGGCCGTACGGTAGACGCGGTGGCCGAATCCGTAGACGACGTCCTTGCGCTCAAGCCGGCGCTGGACGAAGCGCGCGGCGGCCGATGGCGTTCCGATCTCTTCGGCCATGGCTATGACCTGATCGACGGCGCCGCCGTGCAGGGCGCCGGAGAATGCGCCGATGGCCGAGGCAAGCGCCGCATGCATGCCGGCGTTCGTGCTGACGGCGACGCGTGCGGTGAACGTCGAGGCGCTGGACCCGTGATCGGCCAGTATCACCAGGGCTTCCTCTAGGGTCGCGGCTTCCTCCGGGTCGGGGGGGACGCCCCTGATCATGGCGAGGAGATTGGCCGCGTGTCCGAGGCCGGGGTCCGGCTCGACCGGCGCCTCGCCCGACCGGAGCCGGTGAAGAGCGCCGACCAGCGTCGGAAGCTGTGCGACGGCTGTCATGTCCGGGTCGGCGTCCTGGCTCCGGGCCGCTCCAAGCGCGGCCACGGCAGCCTGCAGGGCGAGGAACGGCGGCGCGCCGGCCAGGGCCCTCAGGACTTCGGCGGCAGGCGCCGGGATCGGGCGCGACGCCCGGAGTTTTCTGGAGAATTCACCCATCTCGTCTGCGCGGGGCAGGTGCCCCCGCATCAACAGGTACGCCGTTTCCTCGAAGTTCGATCGCGTCGCGAGTTCATCGACGGAATACCCCCGGTAGCGCAGGGTATTGCCCGCCGCGTCGACATTGGTGATGGCTGTTCGGTCGAAGTTGATGCCCGCGAGACCACGATGGACCTTGGTGCTCGCGGTCGTTCCATCCCCATCGCCCGACGGTTTCCGGGAGCCGCCTTCCGGGGCCGCGCCGCCGTCGAGGAATGCCCGGATGGAGCCCACGGTCGTGAGGCTGGAGACGAGTTCGTTCGTAATCTCGACGTCGTAGGTGCTCTTTATCTTGAGCATGAGGCGGACATGCGCCAGCGAGTCCCATTCCGCGATGTCCCGATACGCCAGGTCATCGGTCACGGTCCGGGAGGAGATGCCGAGGACCGACGAAATGATCTCTTCGAGGGGCGGAGGATAGGTGTCGATCTTCACCAGAGGTGAGGATGTACCCGTCGTTCGCAAGGTCATGGCGATAACCTTTCGGAATTTACGGCAATTGCAGAAAATCTGCCCTGACAATCCGGAGGGATTTTACATACCGCATTCCATGCTATGTTGCAGTTAATGTTCTTTTATCAAGTTATCATGTTTCGTGTGATTAGCAATGTTATATCTATGTAAAGAAATGAAATTCCGTTCTTGGCATTTAGATAAAATGCTTGGTTGAGAGAAGGCCGGATCTCCTCGGGAGAGTCCCGCCGCCGCCGTTCGCGCGCCCGCGATTAGCGAAATTTCAATCAAATCTCCCGAAGATCGGTCCGGATTGCCGTCGGTCCGACGCGCATGGGGAGGTGGCGTGCTCAAGAACCGGTCCTTGAGCTTCGAAGTGACGGTGTGCCGCGAGGGCCGCTGGACGATCGAGGCCGTCTTCGACGACGAGGCGGCGGCCCTTCGGACCGCACGGGGCCTGCTCGCCACCGGCGGGGCGGAGGAGGTCAAGGTCACCAGGCAGCGCAGCATGTTCGGCGGCTTCTCGACCAACAGCGCGATCCTGCACGAGCGCCGCCCCGAGGTCCGGGACAAGCCCATCGTCCTCGGCGCCCGCCTGAATACGGCGCCGGCCTGCGGCACGCGCGCGGACCTGTACGGGCTGCCCAGCCGCCAGGCGATGAACCGGCTGTTCCGGCAGTTCCTCGACAAGTACCGCGTCACGCCGACCGAGGTGCTGCACAACTGGTCCTGGGCACGCCGCCTGGCCGACACGGGGACGCTGCTGTCCAGCGCCAGCCATCACGTCGCCTCACTGCAGGCGGAGGCGTCCGGCCGTCCCGTGCGCGAGCGGCTGGGCGAGATCGAGGGGCTGGTCGCGGCGGCGATGGCGCGTGCCCGCGACTTCGCGGCCGAGCGCCGGCGCCTGCCGCGTTTCGAGCCGGCCGAACTCGGCCATGTCAGCCGGCGCATCCGTGCCGAGGTCGGGCCGGAGGAGCACGACTTCACCTTCCTCGCCATGCTCTCGCTCCACCTGATGCAGGCCGGGTCGATCGCGGGGCGCCAGGAAATGGTGCTGGCGATGATCGCGGACGACCTCGACCCCGGCCTCTCGGCGCTGCTGGAAGGGGTGGTCGCCGACACGCTCGGCACCGCCGAGGCCGTGAAGGAACTGCTCGGGCCGCAGACGAGCCTGGGGGCGTCGCTGGGCGCGCTGGCCGACTTCCTGAACGGCAGGGCGCAACCCGCCGGCCCGGCCCCGAGCCCCAATACGGCCCTGGCCCGGATCGGGCGCCTGGCTGCGGCCGGGCGGGCCGACGCCTGCCGGGCGGTGCTGCTCGACCGCCTGGTCGCCGAGCTCGGGCGGGACAACCCCCTCGACAAGCGCAATGCCGACGCCGAGGCGGCACTGCTCGACCGGCTCGTGGAGCGGCTGACGGACGACGCCGGCGCCCTGCTCGGCGGCGCGGCGACCGAGGCGGCCCTGTCCCGGCGCCGGCTGCGCCTGCGCCAGAGCATGCTGCGCGGCATGGGCCTGGTCGACGCGGCCGAGCAGCTGCCGTCGCGCTGGCCCCCGCCCGGCGCCTGAGGCCGGCCGCGGGCGGCGTCACGGCTGGTAATCGCGGGCGGGATGCCCCATAACGACGGCCTCCGTCCGCCACCGGCCCCGCATCATGTCCGACTCAGAACTCTGGCGCGTAGCGCTCACCGTCCCGCAGACCCATGTGGCCCCGTTCGCCGACGCGGTCGGCGACTTCGCCGCCGCCCTGTCCACCTTCGAGATCGAGGAGGGAGAGCGGGGGGCTTGGCTGATCGAGGCGACGACCCACGGCGAGCCGGACCGCGCCCGGCTGATCGCGCGCGTCGCGGTGCTGGCCGAGGCCCTGGGCCTGCCCGAGCCGGAACTGACCGTCGAGCCGCTGCCCCGGCTCGACTGGCTGACGCGCTCGTACCAGAGCTTTCCGCCGATCCGGGCCGGCCGCTGCTTCATCTACGGCTCCCACTACGAGGGGGAGGTGCCGCCCGGCGCCGTGGGCCTGCTGGTGGACGCCGCGACCGCGTTCGGGTCGGGCGAGCATGCGACGACCAAGGGGTGCCTGCTGGCGATCGACCGCCTGCGCCGGCGGATCGGGCTCGGCCGCGCGCTCGACATGGGGTGCGGCTCGGGCATCCTGGCGCTCGCGATCGCGAAGCTGTGGCGCCGGCGCGTGCTCGCGGTCGACATCGACGAGGAATCGGTGCGCGTGGCGCGCCTGAACGCGCGCCGGAACCAGGTCCCGGGCCTCGTCCGCGCGAGGGCGGGGAACGGCTACCAGGTGGCGGATGTCGGCCGTATGGGCCCCTACGACCTGATCGCCGCCAACATCCTGGCCCGCCCGCTCGCCCGCATGGCGCCCGACCTCAGGCGCCATCTGGCGCCCGGCGGCCACGCGGTCCTGTCCGGCCTGCTGATCCGCCAGGAGAACCGCGTGCTCCACGCCCACCGGGCCCAGGGCCTGCACCTCGCCGCCCGTCTGCGGATCGGTGACTGGTCGACGCTGGTGCTGCGCCGCCGGGGGTGACTAAGGCCCATGCCAGGACCAAGCAAAACTGACCCTCTCCCTGTGGGCCCTGTGGGAGAGGGAATATTCAGCATGTCTTATCGACAGGCATCCAGGATTTCCGCGAATCACATTCCCTCGCGAGGCCCCTGGAACCCCTCGCATCCCGCTTGCCTGCGGGCGGCCCCGGCTCTAGCTTCAGCCGGCGCGCCGATGCAGCGGGAGAGGGAGGAACGATGGGCATGGCCACGGGCCGGACGGCTTACCGGGGGGACGACGCGCTCGCCGGCCTCCTGTCGAGTGCCGGGATTCGCATCACGGTCGAGGATCTGCGCGGCCTCGTCGCCGGCGTGAACGCCGCGCCGCCGGGCCAGGACCCCGACGGCTGGATGATCCTTCTCGGCGCCGATCCGGCGACGCTGCCCGACACTTTGCGCGCGCAACTCCGGGCCCTGAAGGACGACATGGCCGCCGGCGACGGTGTCGGCGGGGGCGGGCCGGACCCCGTCGGGCGAATCGCGGCCCTGCGCGCGGAACTGGACCGGCGCGGCCTCGCGGGCTTCGTGGTGCCCCGCGCCGACGAGCACCAGGGGGAATACCTTCCGGCCCGCGCGGAACGGCTCGCCTGGCTCACCGGCTTCACCGGCTCGGCCGGCGTCGCGGTCGTGCTGCGCGATGCCGGCGCCATCTTCGTCGACGGCCGCTATACGCTCCAGGTCCGCCAGCAGCTGCCCGCCGGTCTGCTGGAGTACCGCCACCTCGTCGACGAGCCGCATGTCGACTGGATCGCCGCGAACCTGCCCGCGGGCGGGCGGCTCGGCTACGATCCGTGGCTGCACACGGTCGGCTGGGTCGAGCGCGCGCGCCAGGCCGCGGCGAAGGCCGGCGGCGAGCTGGTGCCGGTGACGGACAATCCCGTCGACGCGATCTGGGGCGACCAGCCGTCCGCGCCGATCGCCCCCGTCGTGCCGCACGACGTCCGCTTCGCCGGCCGCGGCGCCGAGGACAAGATGCGGGACGTGGCGGCCGCAATCGCGCGCGACGGCGTCGCCGCGGCGGTGCTGAACCAGCCGGACAGCATCGCCTGGCTGCTGAACATCCGCGGCACCGACGTTCCCCACACGCCGCTGCCGCTCTCCTTCGCGGTCCTGCACGCCGACGCCCATGTCGACCTGTTCGTCGACCGGCGCAAGCTGGTGCCCGGGCTGGAGAGCCATCTCGGCAACCGGGTCAGCCTGCGCGACCCCGCCGGGCTGGGCGACGCGCTCGACGGCCTCGGCCGCGAGGGCCGCAAGGTCCTGGTCGATCCCGCGAGCGCCACCGCCTGGACGGTCGAGAGGCTATCGGCCGCCGGCGCCCAGGTGGTCCGCGGCACCGATCCCTGCGTGCTGCCCAAGGCGCGCAAGAACGAGGTGGAGCTGGAAGGCACGCGCGCCGCCCATCGGCGCGACGCGGTCGCGATGGCCCGCTTCCTCGCCTGGCTCGCCCGCGAGGCGCCGTCCGGCCGCATCGGCGAGATCGGGGCGGCGGAGCGGCTGCACGCGTTCCGCAGCGCCGGCGAGCGGTTCCGCGGCGACAGCTTCGTCACCATCTCCGGCGCCGGCCCCAACGGCGCCGTCGTCCACTACCACGTCACGCCCGCGACCGAGCGCAGGATCGAGCCCGGCACCCTTTACCTCATCGACAGCGGCGGCCAGTACGACGACGGCACGACCGACGTCACCCGCACGGTCGCGGTCGGCCAGCCGACGCCGGACATGCGCGACCGGTTCACCCGCGTGCTCAAGGGCCACATCGCGCTCGCGACCGTGCGCTTCCCCAGGGGCACGACCGGCTCCCAGCTCGACGTGCTCGCGCGCCAGTACCTGTGGCAGGCCGGCCTCGACTTCGACCACGGCACCGGCCACGGCGTCGGCAGCTATCTCGGCGTCCACGAAGGGCCGCAGCGCATCTCCAAGGTGCCCAACGCCGTGGCCCTGGAGCCGGGGATGATCCTCTCCAACGAGCCCGGCTACTACGAGACCGGCGCCTACGGCATCCGGATCGAGAACCTGATCGCGGTCGAGCCCTGCGCCGAGCTGCCCGGGGCCGGGCGGCCGATGCTGTCCTTCGAGACGCTGACCCTGGTGCCGATCGACCTGGCCCTGGTCGAGCCCGGGCTGATGACCGCGGGGGAGATCGCCTGGCTCAACGCCTACCATGCCCGCGTGCGCGAGGCGGTCCTGCCGGACCTCGACCGCGAGGCCGCCGACTGGCTCACGGCCGCGACGGCCCCGATCGTCGCGTGACGGCCGTATGGCATTTCCAGAAAACGACGGGGCGCCGCGGTAACCCAAAATTTACGGGGTATGCGCATGGTTGATCCGCTGCGGTCCCGGTCCGCCGGGCCGCCCGTCGCCGGTACGGACGAATTCTATTGGAGCACGCTATGAAGATCCTCGTGGTCGACGACTATGCAACGATGCGGCGGATCGTCCGCAACCTTCTGACACAGATCGGCTACACCGACGTGGACGAGGCGGGCGACGGCGTCACGGCCCTCCAGAAGCTGCGCGAGAGCAAGTTCGGCCTCGTGATCTCGGACTGGAACATGGACCCCATGACCGGCCTCCAGCTCCTGAAGGAGATCCGCGCCGACAACAAGCTGAACGGCACGCCCTTCATCATGGTGACCGCCGAGAGCAAGACCGAGAACGTCGTCGCCGCCAAGGAGGCCGGGGTCAACAACTACATCGTGAAGCCCTTCAACGCAGAGACGTTGAAGATGAAGATCCAAGCCGTTCTCGGAGGGTGAGGCATTGGAGCGGGCCGTCCACCTGACCGACGAGGAATTCGACGACATCGAGGAGACGATATCCCGCTCCGCCAAGGGACGGGCGTTTCTCCGGCGTTTCGCGCGGCGTGCGCAGGGTGCCGCGACGGAGGAGATCCGCGAGGTGCTCGGCGGGCTCCGGAGCATCCTGACGAACCAGCAGGGCGTCGCGTCCACCGCGCAGCACCTGGCCGTCCTGCGGCGCGAGCTGCTCGAGATGGCGGGTTCGATCGAGAAGGCCCGGCGCGAAGTCGCGGCCCTCAAGCCGCCCGACAACGGCAACAACAAGATCCTGACCGCGACCAACGAGCTGGATGCGATCGTGACCTCGACCGAGCGGGCGTCGTTCGACATCCTCAACTCGGCCGAACGCCTGATGGAGCTGACCACGCGCCTGCGCCGCTCCGGCGCGGACGAGCAGCTATGCGGCGACATGGAGGCGGAGATCACCAGCATCTTCACCGCCTGCTCGTTCCAGGACCTGACCGGCCAGCGCACCAGCAAGGTGATCAACGCGCTCCGCTACATCGAGCACCGGATCAGCGCGATGATCCAGATCTGGGGCATCGAGGGGATCTCCCTGACCGCGGACGCGGCCGACGGCGAGCTGCGCGACGGCCGGCCGGACGCCCATCTGCTGTCCGGCCCGGCGCTGCCGGGGCAGGGCGTCAGCCAAGCCGACGTCGATGCACTCTTCGCCGGCCTCGACGCCGCTCCCGAAGAGGTGGAGGCCGAGCCGGAACCCGAGGACGAACCGGTCGCGGCCGCGCCGCCCCCGCCGCCCCCGGCTCAGCCGAAGGCGGCCAAGCCGAAGGCGGCGGCGCCCCAGCCGAAGGCGCCGACCCCCGAGCCCGCGCAGGCGAACCCGCAGCCCCTGGACCAGTCGGCCATCGACGCGCTGTTCGGCTGATCTCCCAGGTGTATCGGCCCGGGTGCATCGGCCCGTACTGCCTCGGCATTTAGTAAAATGGTAACGGGCCGAACCTATCCTGAGCTTACGAACCGCCGCCGAGCCCGGGGCGGACGATGATCTCGCGGCGAAGGTCGAAGGCATGAGCGGTTCCACCAACGGACAGTCCCGCCGCAAGCCGTTCATGGCGGAGCTGCAGCTCAAGCGGGCCCAGGCCGGCGTCCATGCGGGCGCCCAGGCGGGCGGGGCCGCCGCGCCGGCCGCCATGGACGCGGGGCGGGACGCCGCGCTGCCGGCGGCCTTGGCCGTCGACCACTCGGCGGTGCTCGACGCGATCGCCCAGCTCAGCGGCAAGTTCGACCGCTTCATCGCCGCCGACCACACCGAGATCGAAAAGATCCAGATCGAGATCTCCGACATCGCGGGCCGCATCAAGGCGACCAAGGCCGAGATGGCGGCGCTGCGCCATCCGCTCGCCAACGAGGACAAGTTCCAGCAGGCCTCGGAGGAGCTGACGGCGGTGGTCTCCGCGACGGAAGGGGCCACCAACGCGATCATGCAATGCGCCGAGGAGATGGACGAGATCGTCCAGGAACTCCGCGCCCAGTTGCCGGAGGGCTACCAGTCCTCGCGCGTCAACGACATGAACGACCTGATCGTCCGCATCTACGAGGCCTGCAATTTCCAGGACCTGACCGGCCAGCGGATCAACAAGGTCGTCCGCGCGCTCTCCTTCATCGAGGAGCGGGTCGAGGCGATGATGGGCGTCTGGAACCGCAAGGAATTCGAGCTGATGCCCCTGCCGCCGGGCCTCGCGAAGAAGGACGGCGAGCTGGACCTGCACGGCCCCCACGAGGCCGAGCCCGAGAAGGGCATGATCAGCCAGGCCGAGATCGACGCCCTGTTCGGCTGATACCGCCCAGCTTCACCCGCCGACCCGTTACCCGCCGACCCGTTACCCGCCGACCAGGGCCAGCCACTCCTGCTCGCTCAGCGTCTCGACGCCGAGCTCGCGGGCCTTGGCCGCCTTGCTGCCGGCATCGGCCCCAACGACGACGTAGTCGGTCTTGGCGGAGACCGAGCCGGCGACCTTGGCGCCCAGCGATTCCGCCCGCGCCTTCGCCTCGCTGCGCGTCACGGTCTCCAGCGTGCCGGTGAAGACGACGGTCTTGCCGGCGATCGGCGAGGCGACGGCCTTGGGCGGGACGTAGTCCTGGACCCGCACGCCCGCCGCCAGCAGGTCGTCCAGGACCTCCTTGTTGTGCGGCTCGCCGAAGAAGGCGAGGAGGTCGGCCGCGACCGACGGGCCGATGCCCTCGATGTTGATCAGGTCGCCATACGCCTCCGAGCCGTGGACCTGCGCCTGCTCCAGGCACTCGCGCAGATGGTCGAGGGAATGGTAGTGCCGCGCCAGCAGCTTCGCCGTCGCCTGCCCGACCTGGCGGATGCCGAGCGCGAAGACGAACCGGTCCAGCGGGATCTCCCGGCGCGCGTCGATGCTGTCGAACAGCTTCGCGGCGGAGCGTTCGCCCCAGCCGTCGCGGTTCTTCAGCCGGGTCAGGCTGCCCCGGTCGCGCTCGCGCAGGCGGAACAGGTCGCCGGGGCGCCGGACCATGCTCTCGTCCCAGAACTGGCGGATGATCTTGTCGCCCAGCCCCTCGATGTCGAAGGCGTCGCGCGAGACGAAGTGGCGCAGCCGCTCCACCGCCTGCGCGCCGCAGACGAGGCCGCCGGTGCAGCGCCGGACCACCTCGCCCTCCTCGCGCACCGCGGCGCTGCCGCATACCGGGCAGGCGTCGGGGAAGACGTAGGGCTCGCTGCCGTCGGGCCGCAGGTCCTCGACGACGCGCACGATCTGCGGGATGACGTCGCCCGCGCGCTGCACGACGACCTGGTCGCCGACCCGGACGTCCTTGCGGGCGATCTCGTCCTCGTTGTGCAGCGTCGCGCGGCTGACGACGACGCCGCCGACCGTCACCGGCTCCAGGTCGGCGACCGGCGTCAGCGCGCCGGTCCGCCCGACCTGGATCGTGATCGCCTTCAGGCGGGTCTGCGCCTGCTCGGCCGGGAACTTGTGCGCGGTCGCCCAGCGCGGGGCGCGGCTGACGAAGCCGAGGCGGTCCTGCCAGTCGAACCGGTTCACCTTGTAGACGACGCCGTCGATGTCGAAGGGCAGCGCGGGGCGCGCGGCCTGGATCTCCTCGTAATAGGCGAGCAGCTCGGCCGTGCCGCGGCATAGCCGGCTCGGCTCGTTGAGCCGGAAGCCCAGGGCATGCAGCCGCTGGCGCGCCTCCCATTGGGTCGGGGCGAGGCGTTCCGACGTGTCGCCCCAGGAATAGCCGAAGAACCCCAGCGGCCGCTCGGCCGTGATCCGCGGGTCGAGCTGGCGCAGGCTGCCGGCGGCGGCGTTGCGGGGGTTGGCGAAGATCGGTTCGCCCTTGGCGAGCCGGCGCTCGTTGAGGCGCATGAACTCGTCGCGGTCCATGTAGACCTCGCCCCGGACCTCCAGCACCGCCGGGAACGGGGCGGCGAGGGTCTGGGGCACGTCCGCGATGGTGCGCACGTTGTTGGTGACGTCCTCGCCCTCGGTGCCGTCGCCCCGGGTGGCGGCGAGCACGAGCCGCCCGCCCTCGTAGCGCAGCGAGCAGGACAGGCCGTCGATCTTCGGCTCCGCGACCAGCTCGACGTCCTCGTCCTCCTTCAGGTTCAAGAAGCGCTGGATGCGGGCCACGAACTCCGCCGCCTCGTCGGGGTCGAAGGCGTTCGCCAGCGACAGCATCGGCACCGCATGGGGAACCTTGCGGAACCCGGCGGCCGGGGCCGCCCCGACCTTCAGGGACGGGCTGTCGTCGCGGCGCAGCTCGGGGAAGCGCAGCTCGATCGTGTCGCTGCGCCGGCGCAGCGCGTCGTAGGCGGCGTCGGTGATCGCCGGCGCGTCCTGCTGGTGGTACAGGCTGTCGTGACGCGCGATCTCGGCGGCCAGCGCCTCCAGCTCCGCCGCGGCCTGATCCGGGCTCAGGTCTTCCACCGGGATGTCGCGAAGCGTCACGTCTGCCATGTCGGTCTCGGGTCTGGGACGAAAGCGGTACCGCCGAAGCGGGGCGCGCAGCAGCAGGATAGCGGGCGACGCCGCGCCCGCAACGGTTTCGCGGCGTTCAGCCGCGGCCGGCGATCAGGCTGTCGGCGGCGGCGCGCGCCGCCTGGGTGATGCTGGCGCCCGACAGCATGCGGGCGATCTCCTCCCGCCGCTCCTCCTCGGAGAGCTGGACGACCGTGGTCGCGACTCGGTCGCCCTGCGCCGCCTTCTGCACGCGCCAGTGATGCGCCCCGCGGGCGGCGACCTGCGGGCTGTGGGTCACGACCAGCACCTGCAGGTCGCGGCCCAGCCGCGCCAGGCGCTCGCCCACTGCGTCGGCGACGGCGCCGCCGATGCCGGTGTCGACCTCGTCGAAGACCAGGGTCGGCACGGTGCCGACCTGGGCCAGCACGACCTTGAGCGCCAGCATGAAGCGCGCGAGCTCGCCGCCGGACGCGATCCGGTTCAGCGGGCCGGGGGGCGAGCCCGGATTGGTCGCGACCTGGAACTGCACCCGGTCGATGCCGTCGGGGCCCCATCCGCCCTCGTCGGCGATCCGCTCGACCTGGGTCGAGAAGCGGGCCTTGTCGAGCTTGAGCGGCGGCAGCTCGGCGGCGACGGCGGCGTCCAGGCCGGCCGCGGCGTCGCGCCGCCGCCCCATCAGGGCCTCGGCCGCGCCCAGGTACTCGGCGCGCGTCAGCTCCGCCTTGCGGGCGAGCTGGCCGAGCTGGCCGCCCTGGTCCT
The DNA here is from genome assembly GCF_035998295.1 of Arenibaculum sp. NCBI lineage: Bacteria > Pseudomonadati > Pseudomonadota > Alphaproteobacteria > Rhodospirillales > Azospirillaceae > Arenibaculum > Arenibaculum sp. The sequence continues at coordinate 39,590 of NZ_DASYHS010000083.1, forward strand.
CGATCAGGGCCAGCCGGCGGCCCATGTCCTCGCGCAGGCCGGGCAGGGTGTCGGCGTCGGTCTGGTGCTTGCGCGCGGCCGCGCGCAGCGCGAACAGCCGCTCCTCCAGCTTCTCCAGCGCGCGCGGGTCGAGATCGACGTCGCTCGACGCGGCCTCGAGGGCGGCCGTCGCCTCGGCCAGCTCGGCACCCGCGCGGTCGAGCGCTGCCACCACCGGGTCGAGCCGGCCGCCGGCCTTGTCGGCGATGCGGCCGAGCATGCGCATCGCGCCCGCGACCGCGCGCTCGGCGCCGCGTTCGCCCGCAAGCTCGGCATGCGCCGCGCTCATCGCCTCGACCACCTTCTCGCGGTGCATCAGCACGGTCCGGGTCTGGGCGAGCTCTTCCTCCTCCCCCTCCCGGGGGTCGAGGGCGTCCAGCTCGGCGACGGCATGGCGGAGATACTCCTCCTCCGCCCGCGCCCGGGCCGCGTCGGCGGCCGCCTGCTCGCGCGCGGCCTCCACCTGGCGCCAGGCCCGCCACGCCGCGGCGACCCGCTCGGCGTCGAGTGCCAGGCCGGCATAGGCGTCGAGCACGCCCCTGTGCGTCTGGGCGTTGAGCAGGCCGTGCGTCTCGAACTGCCCGTGCACCTCGACCAGCGTCTCGCCGATGCGGCGCAGCAGCCCGACGCCGACCGCCTGGTCGTTGACGAAGGCGCGCGAGCGGCCGTCCGCGGTCAGCACGCGGCGCAGGACCAGCGTGTCCTCGACGTCGAGCCCCTGCTCGCGCAGGATGTCGACGGCGCCATGGCCGGGAGCCAGGTCGAACTCCGCCGTGACGGAGGCCTGGTCGGCGCCGTGGCGCACCAGACCGCTGTCGGCGCGGGCACCCAGCGCCAGGCCCAGCGAGTCGAGCAGGATCGACTTGCCGGCGCCGGTCTCGCCGGTCAGGACGCACAGGCCGGGCCTCGGCGACAGGCCGAGGCGTTCGATCAGGACGACGTCCCGGATCGAGAGGGCGACGAGCATGATGCCGTCAGAACACGAAGTTCCACGCCCTGCTCAGCCAGGAGCCGCTGCCCGGCCGTTCCGGCCGGACATTGGCGTCGACGAGCAGGGCGTAGCTGTCGATGTACCACTCGCTGCCGGGGAAGTTGTGCCCGAGGACGGCGGCGGCGGCCTTCGCCTCGTCGACGATGCCCAGCGCCAGATAGGCCTCGGTCAGGCGGTGCAGCGCCTCGGGGACGTGGCTCGTGGTCTGGTACCGCTCGACCACGGTCCGGAACCGCCCGATCGCGGCGTTGTAGTGGCCCTGCCCGAGATAGTAGCGCCCGATCTCCATCTCCTTGCCGGCGAGATGGTCGTTCGTCAGGTCGATCTTCAGGCTCGCGTCGCGCGCGTAGGGCGTGTCGGGGAAGCGCCGGACCACCTCGCCCAGCGCGCTGAGGGCGAGCTCGGTGATCCGCTGGTCCCTGCGGACGTCGGTGATCTGCTCGTAGTAGGAAAGCGCCTTCAGGTAATAGGCGTAGGGCGTCAGCTCGCTGCCGGGATGGAGCTGGATGAACCGGTCGAGCGCGATGATCGCGTCGTCGTACTCGAGCGCCTGGTAGTGCGAGAAGGCCGCCATCACCTGGGCGCGCGTCGCCCACTGGGAGTACGGGTGCTGGCGTTCGACCTCGTCGAACAGCCGGGCGGCGTCGCCGAAGTCCTCCTGGTCGATGGCTGTCGTGGCGTCTTCGTAGATGCGCTCCACCGGCCGCTCGACATACGGCTCCTCCTCGTCGGTCGAGGAGCATGCCGCCAGTCCGGCGGTCAGCGCGACTGCGAGCCAGGGGCCGGCGACGAGGCGGAGCGCGGCACGGGAATTGATCATTTCGGAGTCATGACGGCTGCTGACGGTGCGGCCTATATAGCACGCCCCGCCCTGGCGGGAACAAGCTTTGGCGCGGCGTCGCCGGTTCGGGCCCGGGCGGGCCCGGACGGTTCAGGCGCAGGCGGCGACCTTGGACGAGCTCCAGGCCCCGGACAGCGTGTCCTCGTCCTCGGCCTGCGCGAGCGTCCAGGCCGAGCTGTCGGCGAAGAGCGCGCGCAGGACCAGGTTGTTGAGCGCGTGGCCGGAGCGGCGGCCGTGGAAATGGCCGAGGATGGGCGCGCCGGCGAGGTACAGGTCGCCGATGCCGTCGAGGATCTTGTGGCGCACGAACTCGTCCGGGAAGCGCAGGCCGCCCTCGTTCAGGATGCGGTCGCCGCTGATGACGATCGCGTTGTCGAGCGAACCGCCGCGCGCCAGCCCCATGCGGCGCATGTGGTCGACCTCGTGGAGGAAGCCGAAGGTGCGGGCCCGCGCGACGTCGTTCTTGAACGTGGTCCGGTCGAGCTCGACGAAGCCTTCCTGCCGGGCCACGGCGGCGCTCGAGAAGTCGATCTCGAAGCTGAAGGTGCTGCCGGGCGAGGGGCTGAGCGTGGCGTGCTTCTCCCCGTCGCCGACGGTCACTTCCTTCAGCACGCGCACGAAGCGCCGGGTGGAGGACTGCGCGAGCAGGCCCGCGCATTCGATCAGGAACACGAAAGGGCCGGCGCTGCCGTCCATGATCGGGACCTCGGCGCCGTCCAGCTCGATCACGGCGTTGTCCACGCCGCAGCCGCGCAGCGCCGCCATCAGGTGCTCGACCGTCCCGATCGTGGTGCCCGCCTCGTTGCCGACGACGGTGCACAGCCGGGTGTCGATCACCGCGTCCCACCGGGCCGGCACGACGGCCCGGTCCCGCGGCAGATCCGTGCGCACGAAGGTGATGCCGGTGTCGGCATCCGCCGGCGCCAGCGTCATCGACACCTTCGCGCCGCTGTGCAGGCCGACACCCGTGCAGTGAATAGCGGACTTGAGGGTGTGCTGGACCGGCATCTGTGACATCTGGCTGAGAGTGGACACGGGCGACCTTCGGTAATGGGAGAAATTTGTCGGCGCCGTGCTCGGATAGAGGCGAACCCGAGACACACGTACTAGCTAACAAGTCGGAGCCGCACCAACAAATCACCTTTTGTTACGGTTTGTTACGCCCTTTGGCGAGGCCGGGACGCGCAAGGCATAGGCCGGGCGGCAGCGGCGCGCAGTGTCGGCCGTCACGGCCGTCTCATGGAAACACGTGGTCAGGTCGCGAGTTCGATCCCGAGTTCCTCGGACAGGCGGGCGACGATCGCGTCCGCCAGGGCCTCCATGCGCGCGCCGCCCTCGCCGGCGACCTGGAGGAAGCCGAAGATCTGCTGCTTCTGGCTGCCGGCATAGGCGCGGACGACCTGCCCCGGCTCCGCCTTGAGCCGGAACAGCCGCAGATGCTCGCGATGGTCGTCGAGCCACGCCAGGTCCGGCGCGCGTGCGACCACCGCGTCGTGGCGGCTGGCGATGCAGCGGGACACGGCGGCCATGCCGGGGGGCGGGGCGGGCGGGTCGGCGGGGTCGCCGACATGGATGCGGGCCGCGCTCTCGTAGATGTCGGCGCCGGTGAGGTTCCGGTACAGCAGCGGCATCAGCGCCCCCATCAGGCGCGCGTTCGCCTCGAGCAGGCGCGGCCCCTCGGGCGTCACGATGACCTCGACATGGAACAGGCCGAGGTCCAGCCCCAGCGCCTCGACGGCCGTCCGCGCGTGGTCCACGACATCGCGGCGAGTCGCCTCGTCGATCTGCGCTGGCATCGTCGCGCCCAGTTCCATCGCTTCGTCGTACTGCGCGCGCTTGCGGCCGGAGACCATGAAGGGCAGGGACCGCCCCCCTGCGACCCCGAGCTCGACCGAGACCAGCGGGCCTTCCAGGCGCCGCTCCAGCAGCAGCGTGCGGGTGTCAAGCAGGCGGTCGAGCGGGCCGAGATGCGCCCGTCCGGCCTCCACCGCCGCGAAGGCCCGCTCCAGCGCCGCCTCGTCGTCGACGCGCGCCGCCATCAGGCTGCTGGTGCCGGCGGCCGGCTTCAGGAACAGCGGGTAGCCGACGCGCGCCGCGACCTCGCGCGCGGTCGCGAGGTCGCTGGCCGTGCCGTAGGCGGTGCCCGCGATGCCGGCCCGCTCCAGCGCCGCCCGGGCATGGTCCTTGCGCCGGACCGTCGCCACGGCGCCCCGCGCCGTGAAGGGGATGCCCAGGCGCTCCGCGACGGTCGCGAGCGGCTCGAGCGCGACGTCGAGGAACGTCACCGCGCCGTCGACGGGCTGCGCCTTCCCGGCGTCGCGCAGTGCGCCCTCCAGCGCCTCCTCCTCGGCCGTGACGGGCACCTCGATCACGGCGTCGGCGAGCGGGATCAGGCTTCCGGCCAAATCTTCCGGGTACTTGCTGTCGTCCCGGGAGCGCACGAAGGTGACGCGGTAGCCGAGCCGCTTGGCGGCCGGTATCAGGTTCAAACCCCAGTAGTTGGCGTCGACCAGGACGATGTGGCGGCGCGCGGCCATGGCTTCGGTCTCCTGCGCTTCGTCAGCCCGGCTGCACGGACGGCCTTGCCCGGCACTGGATGCCGGCACCCAGCACGAGCGCCGCGACCGCGATGCCCCATGCCGTCGCCTCCAGCCCGGCGGCGTCCGCCCCCATGCTGCCGGCCACGACGACCGACGCCATGGCCGCGAGCCCGGCCATCCCGCTCGCGGTCGACACGGTGGCGATCGCATCGCGCGGGCAGGCCTTCATCAGCCTGGCCTGGAACAGCGAGAAGGACAGCTCGAAGACGGCCATGAACGCCCAATAGGCCAGGAAGGCCGACGGCCCCCGGCCGACCTGCCACGGCAGCAGCAGGCAGGCCGACGTCGCGGCGAACAGCATCCACGGGGCCGGCCGGCGCAGGCGCCACGCGATCCACGCCGTCGCCGCCACCGCGCCCAGCGCCGTGGCGGCGATCGTGCCGACCTGCATCGCCGCGACCGCCGACCGGTCGGCCTCGAGATGGCCGAGCGGGAAGGCCGTCCGGGCGATCGTATGGTAGCCCTGGTAGGCCGCCGTGGTGATCAGCAGCGACCAGAACGGCAGCCGCAGCGCCGGCGTCGCGCCGAGAAGCTCGCCGACCTCCCGCCAGAAGCCCCAGCCGCGGGCGGGCGCGCGGCTCGTCGGCGGCCCGCTGGGGCCGAGCAGCACATAGGTGCCGGCGGATGCCGCATACAGGCCGGAGGTCGTGCCGGCGACGAGCCACAACGGCCAGTCCGCCGCCACCAGCGCCGACAGCAGCGCTCCGAAGCCGGCGCCGAGGATCATCGCCGTCGTGTTCAGCGAGGCCGCCTGCTCGATCGCGTCGTCCTCGATGTACAGCTTCAGCGCGACGCCGCGCGCCGCCTTCATCTGCGCCTCGCAGAAGCCGCGCGCCAGCAGCAGGACGAAGACCGGCGCGAGGCTCAGGCCGGCGGCGATGCCGATCGGCGCGCACAGCAGGGCCGCCGCGACCTCCGTCGCGATCAGGACCCGGCGCGGCGGATGGCGGGCGCAGATGCGCGCGGTCACCGGGGCGAGCAGGACCGGCAGCAGCCACAGGGCCGCGAACACCATGGACGCGGCCAGGGCGGAGCCGGTCGCCTCGTAGATCCCGGTCGACAGCCCGATCAGCAGCAGCGCCGTGCCGGTCTGGCTGAGGAACATCGCCCCCCAGAGCACATGGAACGCCGGGGTGCGGAGCGGGTTGCCGCGTCCCGACGCGTCCCGGGCCGCGCCATCCCGGTCAGATGGCATGGGCGGCGAGCTTCTCGTACACCGCGAGCGCCCGGTCGTAGGCGGGCCGCCAGGCCTCCGGTATCTCGGCGCGAGGCGTCTCGCCGGGCGGCAGGATGCCGGTGCTTCCCTCCAGCGTCGCGTGCCATTTCGCCTGCGATTCCGCTTCGTCCGCGTTCCAGGTCCGCAGCCGGCCGGTCCGCCAGGACAGGCAGCCCTGCTCGAAGCTCAGGCCGAGCCGTTCGCAATAGCGCTCGAGCGTGCCGGCCGGGTCGCGGCGGAAGCGGTCCCCGTCGACCACGGGCGGCGCCTGCCCGGGGGAGAGCGCCGCGACCCGCTCCCATATCTCCATCAGCGGCCCGAACCCGAACTCGTCCTCGCTCGCGTCCGGCTTGAGCGGCAGCAGGGACGCCAGCACGTTGAAGGGGTGCCGGATGATGAAGGAATGCCGGGCCCGGCGCAGCAGCGCGTCCGACGCGTAGGGGGCCGCCTGGAAGGCGAGCTCCTTCACGAAGACGGCCGAGCCGCCGCCTTGCCGGGCCGCGTCCCCGATCTCTTCGTGCCCGTCATGGGCCGCCAGGTGCGGCTGGTCGCCGTAGCGTGCCGAGCGTCTGCGGCGGCTGAAATAGTAGGACCTCGTGAACGGCTCGTGGACGACGCGGCAGTCGCCGCGGGCCGCGAAGGTCCGCTCGAACGCCGTCGAGACGCTGCGCGGCACGGCCCACAGGATGATCGTCGGCGCCAGCGCTTCGGCCGGCGCGCCCGCCCCGGCGTCGGGGGCGTCGGCGGCCGAGGCCTCGACGGCCGAAGTATCAAAGGAAGGTGCCATAGGTCGACCTCTCCCAGTCGGTGACGACGGCCTGCAGCCTCTCGCTCTCGGCCCGCTTCACCGTCAGGAAGGTGCGCGTGAACGCCGCGCCGAGAAGGTCGTGCAGCCATTCCCGCGCCGCCAGCCGGTCGAGGGCGCGATCGAAGTGGAAGTCGAGCTGCGGCAGGTCGGTTCTTGCGAAGCCGTTGCCGGCGACGGCGGCGGGCAGCTCCCGGCCGTCGGCCAGTCCCCGCTCGACCATGCCGAGCACCGTGGCCACGGCGAGGTAGGGGTTCGCGTCGGCGGTCGGCAGGCGGTACTCGATCCGGCAGCCCTCCCCCTCGGTCTCCGGCACCCGCACCAGCGTGCTCCGGTTGTCGAGGCCCCAGCTCGCCTGGCGCGGGAAGAAGGTGTCGGCGTAGGGGGCCTTGAACGAGTTCAAGGTCGGCAGCAGCAGCGAGAGCGCGTCGTCGGAATGGGCGAGCAGCCCCGCGATCGCGCCGGCCATGGCCCGGTTCGGGCGCCCCCCGGCCATCTCGAAGAGGGTGCGGCCGGGTCCGTCGGCCCCATGCGCGCGCAGGCTCAGGTTGACGTGCAGGCCGTTGGGCGAGGCGCCGGTCGCGGGCATGCCCATGAAGGTGGCGCGCCAGCCATGGCCCGCCGCCACCGCCTTCACCAGGTGCTTCGCCAGGAACATGCGGTCTGCCTGGGCCAGCGCGCCGCAGTGGTCGAGGCCGATCTCGAACTGGCCGTCGGAGTTCTCGGCGGCGATGCTGCCGACGGGGATGCCGGCGGTCTCCAGCGCCGCGGCGAGCGTGTCCAGGAACGGCCCTCCCAGCGTCATCTGCTGCAGGCTGTAGGCTTGGGTCCCCGCCGACGGCGGCACGCCGTCGGCGCGCTGCACCGTGAACTCCAGCTCGCACCCCACGACGGGCTCGGCGCCGGTCGCCGCGCGGAACCGCTCGACGACGCGGCGCAGGACGTGGCGCGGCGCCTGGGGCAGGGGGGAGCCGTCGGCGTCGAACACGTCGGCCAGCACGATCGCCGCGTCCGGGCTCCAGGGCGCCAGCGCCAGCGTCTCCAGGCAGGGCCGCATCTGGTTGTCGTCGGCGCCGTTCTCCCACAGGATGCCGGTCGCCTCGACCGGAGTGCCGGTCGCGTCCTTGGAGAAGACGCCGCAGCAGTTGCGCATGCCGTCCCGGACGATCCGGGCGAAGCCCGCGAGCGGAAAGCGCTTGCCGCGCACCACGCCGTGGATGTCGCTGTAGGCGACGTAGACCGAGCGCACCCCGTTCCGGGCCAGGAACTCCCGCGCGGCGTCAGCGTCCATGCAGGGCCTCCGGGAAGAAGGAGGTTGGCGTGTGGAACGCGAAGATGTCGTCGAACTCCTCGCGGCGCCAGCACAGCTCCATCCCGCCGTTCCCGATGGCGACGACCGGGGCGCGGGGCCGGATGAAGTTGGTCGATCGCGACACCGTGTACGCGCCGGAATCCTCGATCAGGACCAGGTCGCCTTCGGCGGTCGCTTCCGGCAGCATCCTGGAGGCGCCGAGGATGTCGGCCTCGTAGCACATCGGCCCGGCGACGCGGAACGGCTTCATCGCGCCGCCGTCCGGCACCAGGCTGCGGATCGCGTGCTCCTCGTTCATGGCGATCGTCGGCATCAGGTTCAGCCCCGCGTCCACGATCACCCAGTCCAGGCCGCCGCTCCGCTTGACGCTGCTGACCCTCGATAGCAGCGTCATCGCGTCCGAGACGATGGCCCGCCCCGGCTCGCAGCACAGCCGGATGTCCTCCAGGCCGTGCCTGCCGACGGCGTCGCGCAGCGCGCGCGCGAACAGCGCGAGGTCGAAGCCGTCCTTCTGGCCGTCGAGCGCGTCGCTGCCGTGGAGCGCCAGCATCTGCCCGAGCAGGCCGCGCCGCGTTCGCCGGATGCCGGGCACGCCGAAGCCGCCGCCGATGTTGACCACCGCGATCGGATGCCGGGGACGCAGCGACGCGCCGAAGGCCAGCACCGCGTCGATGGCCGATGCGAGCGCCGCCTCGTCGGTGATCTGCGAGCCGACATGGCAATGCAGGCCGACCAGGGACAGGTGCTCGCACGACGCGATCAGCTCGGCCGCGGCCGCCGCGGCGCCGTCGGCGAGGCTGAGGCCGAACTTCGACTCGCGCGCCGCCTGCGCGGCCTGGGCGTTGTAGCTGGGATCGGCGCTCAGGTAGATGCCGATCCCGGGATTGACCCTCAGGCCGACCGGCACGCGCCGGCCGAGGCGGCGGGCGACGGCGTTGACCCGCATCGCCTCGGCCGGCGCGTCGAGGTTGATCGTCACCCCGGCCTCCATCGCGCGCTCGATCTCGGCGTCGGTCTTGTGCGGGCCGTTGAACACGATGGCCGCGCCGTCGAAGCCGAGGCGCAGCGCCAGGTCCAGCTCGAACCCCGACACCACGTCCATGCCGGCGCCGAGCGCCTTGAGCTGCCCCAGCACGATCGGCATGTAGTTCGTCTTGACCGAGTACAGGACGTCCATGCGCAGCCCGGCCGCGTCGAAGGCGCCGCGAAGGTTCCGGTAGTTCCGCTCGATGCGGGCGAGGTCCAGGACGTGGGTCGGCGTGCCGAAGCGCTCGGCGACCGCGGCATATGTCGCGGACGGGATCGTTCCGGCCTCCTCGGCGGTTGCGGACGGGATGCTCATGGGGGTGCCTTGCATCGTTTCGACGGGCATCTTCTCGGCGGCCATCTTTTCGGCGGCGCCGTTTCGCGGGGTCAGCGCAGCGGCGTCACCTGCGGCGACTCCTCGGGCCTGGACGCCGTCCAGTCGGCCTTGCCTTCGCCGAGCGACGCGGCCTCGAACTCGTCGCCGTAGCGCCGGTGCTCCCACCGGTTCGTCGCGATGATCCAGATGTCGCGGTAGCCGGTCCCGCCGGGCTCGGCGGGGGCGATGTCGGTCGCGTTGTGCCACATCGCCGCGTCCTCGTTGCACACCGCCTGGCCGGGCTGGAGCACCTGCGCGAAGAAGGGCTTGCCGCCGCCGTTCGGCAGGAACTGGCTTTCGCCGCCGACGATGTCGTGGCGCTGGAACACCGCGACGATCTGCCATTCCTGGCCGTCCCGGTGCGGCCCTTCGACGACGGCGACGCCGTGGATGTCGCTGCTGGTGATCACGCGGATCTGGTGGATCTTGGCGTGGAACTCGCGCGACGTGTCGAAGCCGAACGCCTTGAACAGCCTGTCCATCTCCGGGCTCGGATCGATCTCCAGCGGCTCCAGGTGCCTGGGAAGGCCGCCGACGGCCCGGTTGAACCGGGGCGACTGGATGAACGGCCTGTGGGGCTGCAGCTCGCAATGCCACCGGCCGTCCCGGAACGTCATCCTGAAATCGTCGTAGCGGCGGTAGCGGTGCCGGCCGCCGGACAGCGCTCCCCGTCCCTGGCCGCAATAGGGGTCCAGGACCAGGTTGTCGAACGCCTCGATCGTCCGCCTGGACGTGATCTCGAAATCGGCGACGCGGTAGCGCCGGGGGCCAAGGTTGGTCAGGTCGTTGACGTCGTCGTCCCTGACGATCTCTTCGATGCTGCGCATGGAGATCTCCCGAAGATGTGGGATCGGGCACGGGCCGGCGGGGAAATTGCGTCTGGAGTTTGCGCCTCGTGCCTTCCTGAACCCGATCATGAGTTTCGAAATGTCGGGAGTCAAGTCGGTAGAGATATAAAGATTAACTGTATTTTGATTTATTGAACGAAAATTCCGGAATATTGCAATCTGTCGACCATTCTCATGTGTCGAATACATGGGAAGGCGATGCCGCCCGCCGAACCGGAAGGGCCGGCCGCGCTCCGCCCGGGCCGAAAAGGAAAACCCCGGTCCTTGCGGACCGGGGTGGAAGGCTGGGGGGCGGCCGCGTCCCTTTGGGACGGGCGGGACGTCGCGGCCGCCCCCGGACGGGGGAACCGGTGGACGCTCAGTTGGCCTGGCGGCGCAGGAACGCGGGGATGTCGAGCAGGTCCTCCTCCGGCGAGCTCATGCGGGGACGTTCCATCGGGTCGGCGGCGAGGCGCTGCTGCGGCTGGGGTGCCGGAGCGGCGCTGCGCGGGGCCGACGTCTGGGCCTGCTGGCGGACCGCCGGGTCGCCGGGCTCGGAGCCTTCCATGATGCGGCGGCCGAGGCCGGTCACGCGCTCGAACAGCGACGAGCGGCGGGCCCGGGGCTCGGACGACGGGGCCGGACCGAAGGAGTCCGGTGCCGCGGCCGGGGCGGGCATCGTCGCGCGGGGGCCGGCGTCGGCCGGACGCGGGGCGATGAACGCGCCGTCGCGGCGCTCGCCGCGCAGCGGGCCGCCGGAGGCGGGCTGCTGCGCCCTGGCCGGCTCGGAATACGCGGTCGGCTGCAGGGCCGACTGCGGGGCCGGCTGCGGCATCGGCTGGGGAGCCGGGTGGACGGCTTCCGGCTGCGGCTCATACTGGGGCGCCGGCTCGTGCTGGGCGAGGTCGAGCTTCTGCGCGGTCGCGCCGACCGTCGCGTGGCTCGGGTGGAGCGGGGCAGGAGCCAGCGTGTGGTGGTAGTCGAGCCCGGAGCGCACCGCCTCCTGGCGGCCGTGGACCACGGCGCCGACCGGGCCGGCCGCGGGTTTGCGCGTGCCGCCGACGACGTGGAGCGTCGCCGCCGCCGGGCGCGGCTGGACCGCGCGCTCGTGGTCGATGCCGGTCGCGACGACCGAGACCCGCATCACGCCTTCGAGGTTCTGGTCGAAGGTCGAGCCGAAGATGATGTTGGCGTCGGGATCGACCTCGTCGCGGATGCGGTTGGCCGCCTCGTCGACCTCGAACAGCGTCATGTCCATGCCGCCGGTGATGTTGATCAGGACGCCCTTGGCCCCCTTCATCGACACGTCGTCGAGCAGCGGGTTGCTGATCGCCGCCTCGGCGGCCTCGACCGCGCGCCGGTCGCCGGTCGCCTCGCCCGTGCCCATCATCGCCTTGCCCATCTCGGTCATCACCGACCGGATGTCGGCGAAGTCGAGGTTGATCAGGCCGGGCATGATCATCAGGTCGGTGACGCCGCGCACGCCCGAATGCAGGACGTCGTCCGCCATCTTGAAGGCGTCCGCGAAGGTCGTCTTCTCGTTGGCGATCCTGAACAGGTTCTGGTTCGGGATGATGATCAGCGTGTCGACGTACTGCTGCAGCTCCTGGATGCCCGCCTCGGCGAGGCGCATGCGGTGCGCGCCCTCGAAGTGGAAGGGCTTCGTCACGACGCCGACCGTCAGGATGCCCTGCTCGCGCGCGGCCCGCGCGATCACCGGGGCGGCGCCGGTGCCGGTGCCGCCGCCCATGCCGGCGGTGATGAAGGCCATGTTGGCGCCGTGCAGGTGCCCCATGATCTCCTCGAGCTGCTCCTCGGCGGCGGCGCGTCCGACGTCGGGCCGCGATCCCGCGCCGAGGCCGCGGGTGATCGTCGTGCCGAGCTGGATGCGCTTTTCCGCGTGGCTGCCCTTGAGGGCCTGCGCGTCGGTGTTGGCGACGACGAACTCGACGCCCTCGAGGTTCGACTTGATCATGTTGTTGACGGCGTTGCCGCCGGCACCGCCGACCCCGAACACCGTGATCCGCGGACGCAGATCGACCTCGATTTCCGGCATGCTCAGATTGATCATCACGGCCTCCAGTTCCCTTTCAACTCGTTCTCTCGTGTCCCTCGGCCGGTTCCCGCCGGCCGTTGCCCCCCGCCGCTCCCCCGTCAGGGTCCCTGGAGCGGCGGACGGTTCCTTGCCCGGGGCTGCGCGTCGTCCGGCGGGGTCACAGGTTTTCCCTCAGCCAGAGGCCGACGCGGCCCCAGAGATGCTTGGGCGGATCGGCCTCGGCGCCTGCCGCCGGAAGAGCCGCCGTCGTTTGCGCGGCATGGGCCAGCAGGCCGGCCGCGGTCGCGAAGGCCGGGCCGCCGGTCGCCTCGGCGAGCCCGGCGAGCCGCGTCGGCCGTCCGAGCCGCACCTGCTTGTCCAGGATCAGCTGCGCCAGCTCGCGCGTGCCGGGAAGCTGGCTCGCCCCGCCCGTCAGCACGACGCGCCGGCCGGCGACCTTGGAATAGCCGCTCGCCTCCAGGCGGTCGCGCACCAGCTCGAAGATCTCCTCGAGCCGGGGCTGGATGATGCCGACCAGCAATGATTTCGGCACGTGGTTCGCCTGCGCGGGCTCGTCCTCGCCGACCTGGGGCACGTCGATGATCTCGCGCTCGTCGGCGACCGATGCCATGGCGCTGCCGTACAGCGTCTTCATGCGCTCGGCATGGACGACCGGCGTCGTCAGCCCGCGCGCGATGTCGTTGGTGACATGGGCGCCGCCGACCGGCACGCAGTCCGTGTAGACGACGTTGCCCTCGCAGAAGACCGCCAGCGTCGTCGTGCCGCCGCCCATGTCGATCACGGTGCAGCCCAGCTCCATCTCGTCCTCGACCAGGGCGGCCAGGCCGGCGGCATAGGGCGACACCACGAAGCTCTCGATGTCGAGATGGCAGCGCGCGATGCAGGTCGCGAGGTTGCGGACCGCGCTCGCCTGGGCGGTGACGGTGTGGATCTGCACTTCCAGCCGGTCGCCGAACATGCCGCGCGGATCGCGGATGCCGCGCGAGCCGTCGATCGAGTAGCCGACCGGGACGGTGTGGATCAGCTCGTGCTCGGGCGTTCCCTGGAACTGGCGCGCCTGGGCCAGCGCGCGCCGGACGTCGCCGTCGCCGACCTCGTGGCCCGAGACCGTCACGTCGACGCTGGCCGTGCGGGATATCGGCTGGCCGCCGGAAATGTTGGCGACGACGTCGCGGATCGTGCCGCCGGCCATCTGCTCGGCCGCATGCACGGCGTGCGCGATCGCCTGCGAGGCCGCGTCCATGTCGACGATCGTGCCCGCCCGCAGCCCGCGCGACACCTGGTGCCCGATGCCCACGACCCGGGCCTGGCCCGCCTCCTCGATCTTGGCGACGAAGCAGCAGACCTTGGTGGTGCCGACATCCAGCGCGGCGATGAGATCGCCGCGGGTCGGACGCTTGGCTTTTTTGCCGCCGTTGAACGCCATGACTTTACTCGTGCCCCCCACTCACCGATCGAATCTAGAATCGATGAGTTCCGATAGAATAAATTACATCAGCTTAAGCGTTTCGTAAACAGTTTTATTCCGAGATATTCTCCATATGCATCAGATTTTCTCGCCCGGAAGGCGAATTTTCTCCGCTGCCGCCGCTGAAGTCTGAACGATCAGTCGATCCGGTAGCCGTAGGTCGATCGCCACGACGTCGCGTTCGAGCAGCGGATGCTTCTCCTCCAGGTCGGCGAGCTGGCGCAGCGCCTCCGCGAGGCCGGTCTCCGGCAGCCGCACCTCGATCCCGTTCCTCAGCTTCAGGTTCCAGCGCCGGTCGCCGACCCTGACGGCCGCCTCGACCCGGCGATGGAGCATCGGCTGCGCCTTGAGCAGGGCGATCAGCTCCTGCCCGTGCTGCGGCGCGTCCGGCCCGACCAGGATGGGGAAGTCGGGATAGCGGCCGAGGTCGCGTTCGGTGAGGACGACCCCGTCGACGTCGATCAGCGCCAGCCGGCCCTCCCTCTGCCACAGCGCCATGGGGCGACGCTCCGTCAGGCGGATGAAGACGGTGTCGGGCAGGCGCCGCTCGACCGTGGCGGCGGCGACCCAGGGCAGGCGCTCGATCTCGACGCGGGCGCGGTCCGGGTCGAACACCAGGATCGGGCTGCCGCGGACGACGTCGAGCGCGCGCATCAGCGCGTCCGCGTCGGTCTCCGACCGGCCCTCGACCATCACCTCGCGCACGACCAGGCCCGCTTCCATGCTCGCGCGCACCAGGCTCGCCTGGACCTGCTCGGCGAGGCGCAGATGCGCGCCGTCGTGCCAGGCCCAGGCCCCGGCGCCGACGGCGCCGGCCAGCGGCACCAGCACGGCGGCGACCCGGACCGCCTTGGCGGTCCAGCGCGGCCAGGCCCGACGGCGGTTCGCCTTCTGGGCGGCGCGCTGGGCGTTGCGGCGGGTCCGCTCGGCCGTGCGGGCGCGAAGCTCGTCGGGGACGCCGGTGCCGCGGCGGGTCATGGCGCCGTCTCCTCGGCCGGCCGGCGGGCGACGCCGATGCGGCGGATCTCCCATTCCAGCGTGATCCCGGACATGTCGAGGACGCGGCGGCGCACCTCCTCGCCCAGCGTTTCCAGGTCCGCCGCACTCGCCTCGCCGGTATTGATCAGGAAATTGCAGTGCTTCTCCGACACCTGGGCGCCGCCGATCGCGAGGCCGCGGCAGCCCGCCCGGTCGATCAGCTCCCAGGCCTTGTGCCCGGCGGGGTTGGCGAAGGTGGAGCCGCCCGTTCGGGCGCGGACCGGCTGGCTTTCGGCGCGCGCCCGGGCGATGTCGTCGATGCGCGCGGCGATCCCGGCCGGCTCGGCCGGCTCGCCCTCGAACACCGCGCCGGTGAAGATCCAGTCCGCGGGCACGCCGCAATGGCGGTAGCCGAAGCCGAGCTCGGCCGGCGCCAGCCGGTGGCGCGTGCCGGCGCGGTCGAGCGCCGTCGCCTCGACCAGCACGTCGGCGGTCTCGCGCCCGTAGGCGCCGGCGTTCATGCGCAGCGCGCCGCCGATCGTGCCGGGGATGCCCGACAGGAACTCCAGCCCGCCGATGCCGGCGTCGCGCGCGGCGAGCGCCGCGTTGAGGTCGAGCGCTCCCGAGCCGGCGGTCACGCGCCGCCCCTCGGCCGCCACCTCCGCGAAGCCGCGGCCGAGGCGGATCACGACGCCGGGGACGCCGCCGTCGCGGACCAGCAGGTTGGAGGCGACGCCGATCACGGTGACCGGCACGTCGTCGGGGCAGCCGGCCAGGAACTGCGCCAGATCCTCCTCGTCCGCCGGCCGGAACAGCGCCTCGGCCGGGCCGCCGACGCGGAACCAGGTCGTGGAGGCCAGCGAGGCGTCGGCCGAAAGCCTGCCGCGCACGGCCGGCAGCCGGTCGATCAGGTGCCGTCCCTCGACGCGCGCGGCCATCATCCCGCACCTCCCGCCAGCGCGTCGAGCTGGCCCGGCAGGGCGTTGGCCCAGGCGGTGATGTTGCCGGCGCCGAGGCAGACCACCAGGTCGCCCGGCCGCGCCAGCTCCTTCACCAGGGCGGGCAGGTCGTCGGGCGAGGGCAGGGGCAGCACCTGCTTGTGGCCCCGCAGCCGCAGCCCCTCGACCAGCGCGTCGCGGTCGACCCCCTCGATCGGCGCCTCGCCGGCCGCGTAGACGTCGGCGACGATCACCATGTCGGCGTCGTTGAAGCAGGAGCAGAAGTCCTCGAACAGGCTCTGCAGGCGGCTGTAGCGGTGCGGCTGGACGACGGCGATCGTCCGCCCGTCGCCCGCCGTCCGCGCGGCCTTGAGCACGGCCGTGATCTCCACGGGGTGGTGGCCGTAGTCGTCGATCACGGTGACCCCGCCGCTCTCGCCGGTCTTGGTGAAGCGCCGCTTCACGCCCGAGAAGCGGGCGAGTGCGGCGCGCAGGACGTCGTCGGGGATGCCCATCTCGTTGCCGACCGCGATCGCGGCCAGCGAGTTCTGGACGTTGTGCAGGCCGAACATCGGCAGGAAGACGTCGCGGACCACGCGCGGCTCGCCGGTCACGCGCTCGCCGAGCTGGACCGAGTAGCGCGCCCCTGCCGGCGAGGTGACGACGTCGAGGGCGCGCACGTCGGCCTGCGGGCTGAAGCCGTAGGTGACGATCCTGCGGTCGGAGACGCGCGGGATCATGGCCTGGACCTCGGGGTGGTCGACGCAGAGCGCCGCGAACCCGTAGAACGGGATGTTCTGCACGAAGTGGTCGAAGGCGGCGCGCACCCCGTCGAAGGTCCCGTAGAAGTCGAGATGCTCGGGATCGATGTTGGTGACCACCGTTATGCAGGCCGGCAGCTTGATGAACGTGCCGTCGGACTCGTCCGCCTCCACCACCATCCAGTCCCCGGCGCCGAGCCGGGTGTTGGTGCCGTAGGCGTTGATGATGCCGCCGTTGATCACCGTCGGGTCGAGCCCGGCATGGTCGAGCAGCGTGCCGATCATGCTGGTCGTCGTCGTCTTGCCGTGGGTGCCGCCGATCGCGATCGCCCATTTCAGGCGCATCAACTCGCCCAGCATCTCGGCCCGGCGGACGACCGGGATCATCGCCGCGCGCGCCGCCTGGACCTCGGGGTTGTCGCGCTTGACCGCGCTCGAGATCACGACGACCGCCGCGTCGGCCAGGTTCTCGGCCCGGTGGCCGATCTCGACCGGGATGCCGAGTGCCCGCAGCCGCTTGACGTTGGCGCTGTCGGACAGGTCGGACCCGCGAACGGAGTAGCCGAGGTTCTTCAGCACCTCGGCGATGCCGCTCATGCCGATTCCGCCGATGCCGACGAAATGGATGGTGCCGATGGTCAGGGGAAGCGCTCTCATTCCGCGGCCTCCCGGACCGGGGCGCAGGTGCCGCCGGTGGTTTCGAGGACGAGGTCCGCCAGCCGGCTGGCGGCGTCGGGAGCGCCCCAGTTGCGCGCGGCGGCGGCGGCTTTGGTCAGCATTGCGGGCATGGTCAGCAGGGCTTCGAGGCGGGAGGCGAGGGAGGAGGCGGTGAGCGACGGCTGCGGCATGACCCAGGCGCCGCCGGCATCCGCGACCGCCTGGGCGTTCGCGGTCTGGTGGTCGTCCATGGCATGCGGGTAGGGCACGAGGATCGCGGGCCGGCCGGCCACGGTCAGCTCGGCGACGGTGGACGCGCCGGCGCGCGTGATCGCGAGGTGGCAGGCCGAGAGGCGCTCGGGCATGTCGGTGAAGAAGCTGGACACCTCGGCCTGCACGCCGGCGCGCTCCAGCGCCGCGCGGGCCGCCTCGACGTCCTCGGCGCGCGCCTGCAGCGCGAGGCGGACGCGCCCGCGCAGCTCCGGCGGCAGCAGGCCGAGCGCTTCCGGGATGACGGAGGCGAAGACGCTGGCGCCCTGGCTGCCGCCGGTCACGAGCAGCCGGACCGGCCCCCCGTCCACCAGGTCGGGATAGGGCTGCGCGCGCACGGCGATGACCGCCGGGCGCACGGGGTTGCCGATGCGCGACACCTTGCCCGCGTCGCCCGGCTTCACCATCGCCACCTGCGGGAACGAGGTCGCGAGCACGCGCGCGCCGCCGGCGAGCAGGCGGTTGGCCCGCCCGAGCACCGCGTTTTGCTCGTGCAGCACGGTCGCGACCGCGGCGCGCTGGGCGGCGATCACCGCCGGGACCGACGGGTAGCCCCCGAACCCGACCACCGCGGCCGGGCGCAGGCTCGCCATCAGGCGCTGCGCCTGCAAGGTGCCTAGCGCCAGTTCCGCGACGGCGCGCATCTTGCCGACCAGGCCGCCCGACGGCGCCGCGGCGCGGATGCGGTGGACCTGGACCCCGGGGAGCGCGTCGCCGAAGGCGCCGCCCCGCCGGTCGGTGACGAGCGCCACCGCGTGGCCGCGCGCGATCAGCTCGCGCGCCAGCGCCTCGGCCGGGAACATGTGGCCGCCGGTGCCGCCCGCGGCGAGCAGGATGGGGGCGTCGGGCCGGTTCATGCCGCCTCTCCCGAACCGAAGCGCTTGCGCGTCAGCGCGAGCACCATGCCCATTCCGTAGCCGAGAGCCAGCATCGAGGAACCGCCGTAGCTGATGAAGGGGAGCGTCATGCCCTTGGTGGGCATCAGGTGCAGCGCCGATCCCATGTTGATCAGCGCCTGGAGCCCGAACTGCATCAGCAGCCCGCAGACCGCGATCAGGACGAAGACGTTGTCGTAGCGCACGACGCGGAAGAAGCCGCGGAGCACGATGAAGGCGAACAGGCCGACCAGCACCAGGCACCACAGCAGGCCGAGCTCCTCGCCCGCGACCGAGAAGATGAAGTCCGCATGCGCGTCCGGCAGGCCCATCTTGACCGTCCCCTGGCCGGGGCCGGTGCCGAACATGCCGCCGTTGACGAAGGCTTCCAGCGAGCGCGACACCTGGTAGTTGTCGCCCGCGGACGGGTCGAGGAACCGGTCGACGCGGCTCGCCACGTGCGGGAAGGCGAGATAGGCGCCGACGAAGCTGACCATGCCCAGCGCCGCCATGATGCCGACCAGGACGATCGGCAGGCCGGCCAGGAAGAACTGGCCGAACCACACCGCCGAGACCACGAAGGTCATGCCGAGGTCGGGCTGGAGCATCAGCAGCCCGACGACGAGGACGTAGGCGGCGGTCGAGATCGCGTTGCCGGGGAACCCGTCGGTCGTGCGCTGCAGCGCGAACAGCCAGGCGGCGACCACCGCGAAGGAGGGCTTCACGAACTCCGACGGCTGCAGCGACAGGCCGGGCAGGTGGATCCAGCGCCGCGCGCCTTTGATCTCCATCCCGATCATGGGCGTCAGCGCGACCGCGATCAGCGACACCACGAACACCGCGAGCGCCAGCCGGCGGATGCCGCGCGGCGTCAGCAGCGAGACCGCGATCATCACCGCGACCGCCGGCGCCAGCGTGACCAGGTGGCGCTGGACGAAGTGGAAGTTGTCGAGCCCGATCCGCTCCGCGACCGCGGGGCTGGCGGCCTGGACCAGGACGATGCCGAAGCCCATCAGCACGGCGAGCGCCGCGAGGGTCCAGCGGTCGACCGTCCACCACCAGCGGCCCAGGATCGAATGGTCGGTGCGGGCGAAGGTGATCACGGCGCCTCCTTCCCCGCCCGCGCGCCGTCGATCTCCGCGCGCGCCAGGGCCGCGAAGGCTTCGCCGCGCCGCTCGAAATTGGCGAACTGGTCCCAGGACGCGCAGGCCGGCGACAGCAGGACGGTCGCTCCCGGCACCTTCTCCGCGCGCGCGAGCGCGGCGGCGGCCGGGACCGCGCGGCCGAGGTCGCCGCACACAGTCGAGGCCACGCCCCGGGCCGAGAGCCACTGCCCGAAGTCGGGTGCGGCCTCACCGATCAGGAAGGCGTGGCGGATGCGCGCCAGCAGCGGCTCGAGCCCGGCGAGCCCGCCCTCCTTGGCCTGGCCGCCGGCGATCCAGTAGATCGCGTCGTAGCAGACCAGCGCCTTGGCGGCGGCGTCGGCGTTCGTCGCCTTGCTGTCGTTGACCCAGCGCACCCCGTCGGCCTCGCCGAGATACTGCTGGCGATGCGCGAGGCCGGGAAAGCTCGCGAAGCCGCGCAGGATCTCCGCCGTCTCCAGCCCGGCGGCCCGGCAGGCCGCGAAGGCGGCCGCCGCGTTCTGCCAGTTGTGGCGGCCGGGCAGGGTCTCGATCGCGTTCAGGTCGGCGACCGCGGCGGCGCCGCCGTCGTACAGCAGCCCGTCGAGGACATGGATCCCCGGCACCGCGCGCTCGGCCGAGACCGGGACCACGGCGACGTCGCCGGCGCGCTCCAGGTCGTCGAACGCCGCGCGCGTGTGCTCGTCGTCGACCGCGACCACCGCGGTGCGGGCACGGTCGCGGTGCTGGAAGATGCGCCGCTTGGCCTCGACGTAGCCCGCCATGCCGCCATGCCGGCCCAGGTGGTCGGGCGTGACGTTGAGCAGGACCGCCACGTCGAAGCGCAGGCTCGGCGCCAGTTCGAGCTGGTAGCTCGACATCTCCAGCACGTAGATCCCGTCCTCGCCCAGCGGCTCGAACGTGAGCACCGGCGTGCCGAGATTGCCGCCGACCTGGACCTTGCGCCCGGCCCCGGCGAGGACATGGCCGATCAGCGCGGTGGTGGTCGACTTGCCGTTGGTCCCGGTGATGCCGACGTAGCGCGCCCGGGGCAGCGCCCGGTACAGCAGCTCGACGTCGCCGACGATCGGCAGCCCGGCCGCGCGCGCGCGCGCCGCGACCGGATGCGGGGCGGGGTGGGTGTGCGGAATGCCGGGCGAAAGCAGCAGGGCCTCGACGCCGGCCGGATCGGCCTGCCCCAGGTCGGCGATCGGGACGCCCGCGGCGGCCGCGGCCCGCCGGGCCGGCTCGCCGTCGTCCCAGGCCAGCACTCCGGCGCCGCCCGCGAGCAGTGCCTGCGCGGTCGCGAGCCCGGACTTGCCGAGCCCCATGACCCAGAAGTGCCGTCCGCCGAGATGGGAAAGGTCGATCATGCCGGTCACCGCAGCTTCAGCGTCGACAGGCCGACCAGGGCCAGGACCACGGCGATGATCCAGAAGCGGATCACGACCGTCGGCTCCGCCCACCCCTTCTTCTCGAAGTGGTGGTGCAGCGGCGCCATGCGGAAGACGCGCCGGCCGGTCAGCTTGAACGAGGCGACCTGGACGATCACCGAGACGGTCTCCAGCACGAACAGGCCGCCGATGATCGCGAGCACGATCTCGTGCTTGGTCGCGACCGCGATCGCGCCCAGCGCGCCGCCCACCGACAGCGAGCCGGTGTCGCCCATGAAGACCATCGCGGGCGGGGCGTTGAACCACAGGAAGCCGAGCCCGGCGCCGACCAGCGCGCCGCAGAACACCGCAAGCTCCCCGGTGCCGGCGACGTGGTGGATCTGGAGGTAGTTCGCGAAGATCGCGTTGCCGGCGAGGTAGGCGATCAGCCCGAAGCACGAGGCCGCGATCATCACCGGCACGATCGCGAGCCCGTCCAGCCCGTCGGTGAGGTTGACGGCGTTGCTGGCGCCGACCATCACGAAGGCCGACACGGCGATGAAGAACCAGCCGAGGTCGAGTACGATATCCTTGACGAAGGGCAGCGCCAGCGCCGTCCCGTGGCCCCCCGCCGCGACGCCGACGATCAGGACCGAGGCGGCCAGGGAGATCGCGACCTGGCCGACGAGCTTCGCCTTGCCCGGCAGGCCCTTCGGGTTGCGCTTGGTCAGCTTCAGGTAGTCGTCGCCGAAGCCGATCATGCCGAAGCCGATCGTGACCAGCAGCGTCACCCAGACGTAGCCGTTGGTCAGGTCGGTCCACAGCAGCGTGCTGATGGTGACGCTGATCAGGATCATCAGCCCGCCCATCGTCGGCGTGCCGCGCTTCTTGAAATGGGTCTCCGGCCCGTCGGAGCGGATCGGCTGGCCGTCGCCCTGGCGCGAGCGCAGCCAGCGGATCAAGGACGGGAAGAAGGCGAAGCTGATCACGGCCGCGGTCAGGATCGCGCCGCCGGTCCGGAAGGTCAGGTAGCGGAACAGGTTCAGCGGGCTGAACTGGTCGGCGAGGGGGAAGAGGAGGTGGTAGAGCATCGCGGCCTCACCGCACCCTGGCGGCGGTCGCCGCGAAGCCGGGGGCCGGCGCGCCGGCCGTCCCGTCCAGGCGCTCGGCCAGGGACGCGGCGGCCGGGCCCTTGACCAGGACGACGTCGCCGGCGCGCAGCGCGTCCGCGACCGGGCCGGCGAGGGCCGCCGCGGTGTCGGCATGGGCGCCGCGCTGGCCCGCCGGCAGCTTTTCGAACAGATGACGCATGTTGGGTCCGCAGCAGAAGACGAGATCGATGCCGGTCGCCCGCAGGACGGCGGCCAGGGCGCCGTGGGCTTGGGCTTGGGCTTGGGCTTGGGCCTGGGCCTGGGCCTGGGCGGGGATGGGAAGGTCGTCGAAGCCCGCCATGTCGGCGAGCACGGCGATGCGCCGCCCGCCGGCGCCCGGCATGCTCGCGTCGAGGACGCGCAGCGCCGCCTCCACCGAGGCCGGGCTCGCATGACCGGATTCGTCGATCAACGTGAACGAGCCGCGCGCCAGCGCGACGCGGCGGCGAAGCCCCCGGCCCGCGGCCGGCGTCAGCGCGGCGAGTGCGCGCGCCGCGGTGCCGAGCTCGCCGCCGAGTGCTCGGACCGCCAGGAGCACGGCCAGGCTGTTGGCGACGTGATGGCGTCCCGGGACCGACAGGCAATACTGGATGCGCTCTCCCAGGACGGTGGCGGCGACCGTGCTGCACGTCGCATGCAGCGCGCAGTCGAGCACGCGGGCGTCGGCGCCGTCGCGCACGCCGAAGGTCAGCACCCGTGCCAGGCCGGCGGTCCGCGCCGCGGCCAGCAGCCGGGGGAACTGCCCGTCGTCGCGGTTGAGCACGGCGGTGCCCTTCGCCGACATCGTCGCGAGCACGGCCGCGCCGGCATTGGCGGCGGCCTCGGCCGAAGCGAAGAGCCCGGGGCGCGGCGGGTCGGCGTTCAGGACGACGGCGAGGTCGGGCTGGAGCAGCCTGCCCGCGCGCTGCGGGTCGGCGGGATCGGCCTCGAACACGGCGAAGCCTGCCGCGGCGGGAAGCCGGGCCAGGTCCGCGAACGGGCCGCCGCGCCCGTCGCCGGCATGGGTGCGGGCGAACGGGGCGAGGCAGGCCGCCAGCGCGTCCTTGGCGCCGGTGCGGCCCAGCGCGCCGGCCACCACCGCGATCCGGGCTCCCGTGCGCAGGCGGGCGACGCGGCCCAGATCCTCGACCGCGGCCGCCACGTCCTCGACCAGGAGCAGCGGCGTGCCCGGCGGCACGCCGGCGGGCCGGCGCGGGACGATGGCCGCCGCGGCCCCCGCCGCCAGCGCCCTGGTCATGTCGGCGGCGTTGCGCGCGTCGTTCGGGTCGAGCGGGGCGAACAGGTCGCCGGGCCGCACGGACGAGGGGTCCGTCGCGAGGCCGGTCGCGTTCCAGTCGGGGCCGAGCGCGCGCCCGTTGGTCGCGGCCGCGGCGTCGTCGCAGGACCAGAGGATCGCGGGCGCGCCGGTCATGACGCCGTCTCCCGGACCGCGCGGCGGACTTCGTCGGCGTCGTCGAAGGGGCGGGTCTCGGCCCCGACGATCTGCCCCTGCTCGTGGCCCTTGCCGGCGACGACCAGCACGTCGCCCGGGCCGAGATCCCGGACCGCGGCGTCGATCGCCTCGGCGCGGTCCCCGATCTCCGTCGCGCCGGGGGCGCCGGCCAGCACCTCGCGGCGGATCGCCGCCGGCTCCTCGGAGCGGGGGTTGTCGTCGGTGACGTAGACGCGGTCGGCGAGGCGGGCCGCGATGGAGGCCATGACCGGACGCTTGCCCCGGTCGCGATCGCCGCCGCATCCGAACACCACGGCCAGCCGGCCTTCGGTATGGGGTCGCAGGGCGTTCAGGATCGTCTCCAGGGCATCCGGTGTATGGGCGTAGTCGACGTATACGGCGGCTCCCGCCGGGTGGCGCGCGACCAGCTCCAGCCGGCCCTTGACCCCCGTCAGGTGTTCCAGCGCCGCCACCGCGGCGCCGGCCTCCGCCCCGCCGCCGATCGCCAGCCCGAGCGCGCAGAGCGCGTTCCAGGCCTGGAACCTGCCGGCCAGCGGGAGCTGGACGCGGTGGTCGCGGCCGAGCACGCGCAGGTCGAGCCGCTGCCCGTGGGGCAGCGCCTCGGCCGCCCGAACGGTCAGTTCGGGGCCCGCGAAGCCGTAGCGGAGCACGCGATGGCCGCGTGCCGCGCACAGCTCCTCGAGCGACGCGGTCTCGGGGACGTCGGCATTGAGAACGGCGGTGCCGCCCGGCGCCATCACGCGCCCGAACAGCATCGCCTTGGCGGCAAGATAGGCCGGCATGGTGCCGTGGTAGTCGAGATGATCGCGTGACAAATTGGTAAAGCCGGCGGCAATCAGTCGAACCCCGTCGAGCCGGCGCTGGTCGAGGCCGTGGCTCGACGCCTCCATCGCGACGTGGTCGATCCCGGCTGCCGCGAGTTCCGCCAGGGTCGCGTGCAGCGACGCCGGGTCGGGGGTGGTCAGCGAGCCGCGGGGCTCGAAGCCCGGCGCGGTGACGCCGAGCGTGCCCAGGCTCGCCGCCGGGTGGCCGAGGCGCTCCCAGATCTGCCGGACGAACTGGACCGTGGAGGTCTTGCCGTTGGTGCCGGTCACCGCGACCGCCGTGCCGGGCTGGCGGCCGTGGAAGGCCGCGGCCATCAGCGCGAAGCGCCGACGCGGGTCGGGGTCGGTCAGGAAGGCGACGTCCCGCGCCTCGGGCGGCGGCACCGTTCCCTCGGGCGCCAGGACCGCGACCGCGCCGGACGCGACCGCCTGGGCGATGAACCGGCGGCCGTCCGCCTTCGCGCCGGGCAGCGCCGCGAACAGATAGCCCGGCCGCACCAGGCGCGAATCGCTGGTCAGGCCCGCGATCTCGGGATCGCGGGCCTGCGCGCCATCTTCTCCTGTCGTGGCGGGCCGGTCGGCCGGCAGGTCAGTAAGACGCAAGGGTGCTGCCCCCGGTGGTGCCGCCCCCGGTCGCGGGAGCGGGAGCGGCGAACAGGTCTACGGCCTGGCGGATGTCGGGCCGGTTCTCGTCGACCGGCTCCACGCCCAGCATCGGGCCGAGCTGGGCGATGATCCGGCCGCCCGCGGGGGCCGCGACCCAGCCGCCCGTCGCGAAGCCGTGCGTGCGTGCCGTGCCCTTGGGCTCGTCGATCATGACCAGGACCAGGTATTTCGGGTCGTGGATCGGGAACGCGCCGAGGAAGGAGGAGATGCGGGATTTCCGGTTGTAGCCCCGGCCGGTGATCTTCTCGGCGGTGCCGGTCTTGCCGCCGACGACGTAGCCCGGCGCCGCGGCGGCGGTGGCGGAGCCCTCGGTGACGACCAGGCGGAGCATGCGGCGCATCATCGCCGAGGTCTGCGGCGAGACGACGCGCTCTCCGAGGACCGGCTCGCCGGGATCGCGGCGCAGCAGCGTCGGCTGGCGCATGACGCCGCCGTTGATGATCGCCCCCGCCGCGGCGACGAGCTGGAGCGGGCTCACCGACAGGCCGTGGCCGAAGGAGATCGTCATCGTGTTGATCTCGCGCCACGGGTTCGGGACCATCGGCATGCCGACTTCGGGGATCTCGATGCTCGGCCGGCTCAGCAGCCCGAGCTTGGCCATCAGCGCCCTCTGCGCCTCCGTCCCAACCTCGAGCGCCATGCGCACCGAGCCGATGTTGGAGGAGTAGATGAAGATCTCGGGCACCGTCAGCCAGCGGTTCTTGCCCCGGAAGTCGCCGATCGTGTGGCGGCCGACTCTGATCGGGTGCGTCGCGTCGAAGGAGCTCGACAGCCCGATCTTCCCGGACTCGAACGCCAGCGCCGAATTGAAGATCTTGAAGGTGGAGCCCATCTCGTACACGCCGAGCGAGGTCCGGTTGAACCGCGTGTTCTCGTCGAGGTTCATCGGCGCGTTCGGGTCGAAGTCCGGCAGCGAGACCTGCGCCAGCAGCTCGCCGGTCTCCAGGTCCATCACCATGCCGGCGCCGCCGATGCCGCTGAACTCGTCGATCGCCGCCTGGAGCTCGCGGCGCACCAGGTGCTGGACGCGCGCGTCGATGCTGAGCGCCAGCGGCTCGGGCGTGCCGCGCAGCGCCTGGTCGAAGCTCTGCTCGATGCCCATCAGGCCGTCGTTGTCGACGCCGGTGAAGCCGACCGTGTGGGAGGCGAGGGGGCCGAGCGGATAGATCCGCCGCTCCTCCCGCTGGAAGGCGACGCCGGGGATGCCGAGGCGGTTGACGGCGTACTGCTCGCGCGGGGTGAGCTTGCGCTTGATCCAGACGAAGCGCTTGTCGCTGGCGAGCTGGCGCACGAGGGCGTCGTAGTCGAGGTCGGGCAGCGCCGCAGTCAGCTTGTCCGCCGCCTCGACCGGGTCGATCACGAGGAGCGGGTCCGCGTACAGGGACGCCGACGCGAGGGAGGTCGCCAGCACCGCCCCGTTGCGGTCGACGATGTCCGCGCGGCCGGTCTGGAGCAGGCCGGCGGGCTGGGCCTGCGCGATGTCCGGCTCGGCGCCCTGGCGCAGCACCGTGGCGTCGACCAGCCCCACGCCGACCGCGACGAAGGCGAAGGCGAACATGGCCGCGGTGACGACCAGGCGCGAGCGTCCCTGCTCCAGCGCCGCCGCCGCCTTGCGCGGGTTGCGCCGGCCGGGTGCCGGGGCGTCGATCGGAGAGGGCTGGGCGTGCAGGCGTAGGGCCGTCATTGCTGGCGTCCGAACGAGGTGAGCAGGATGCCGCCGGGGGGCAGCGCCACGACCTGGCTGGACGGCAGCGCGACCGGCGTGCCGGCAGTCGGCTCCGCCGACCGCATGTCGATGTTCGGTTCCGCCGACCGCATGTCGATATCCGGCTCGGCCGAGGCGAGGCGGCTCTCGCCCGCCTCCGGCAGCGCCGGCGCCGGCTTGCGCCCCGGAACCGGGGCGGCCGAGACGAGGGCCGGGCCCTCCGCCTCGGGGGCGCGGAACGGGATCTGCTCGACCGAGGCGATGATCTGGGCCGGGCCCGACGGGCCCAGCGGCGTGTAGTCGCGGGCGAGGCGCTCGATCCGGATCGGGTCGTTGAGGAAGCTCCACTCCGCCTTCAGGACCTGGATCGCCTCCTGCTCGCGGATGATCTCGCGGTTGAGCGCCGCGAGCCGGAGGTCGAGCTCCTGGACCCGGTAGCTGGTGTGGAACAGGACGACGCTCGCGACGGCCGCGAGCACGAGCCAGATGATGGTGGTCTTGCCGATCATGCCGCTTCCTCGAAGGGGGCAGCCCCGGTGCGTTCGGCCGAGCGCAGGCGAGCGGAACGGGCGCGCGGGTTGGCCGCCAGCTCGGCGGCCCCGGGTGTCAGGGGTTTGCGGGTCAGGGTGGAGAAGCTGGGCTCCGGGCCGGCCGCCGCGGCCGGCAGGTGGCGCGACGGCGCCGCGGCGCGGCCGCTGCGCAGTCTCAGGAAGTCCTTCACCACCCGGTCCTCGAGCGAATGGAACGAGACGACCGCGAGCCGCCCGCCCGGCCGCAGCAGCCTTTCGGCCGCGCGCAGGCCGCGCTCCAGCTCGCCCAGCTCGTCGTTGACGCGGATGCGCAGCGCCTGGAAGGTCCGGGTCGCGGGGTCGATGCCGTCCTTGCTCTTCGGGACGACCCGCCGGACGATCGCGGCCAGCTCCGTCGTGCTCTCGATCCGCTTCTCGGTTCGCGCCTCGACGATGACGCGCGCGATGCGGCGCGCGTACCGCTCCTCGCCGAGGCTCCAGACCAGATGCGACAGCTCCTGCTCGGGCAGGGAGTTGACGAGGTCGGCCGCGGTCGGGCCCTCGCGCCCCATGCGCATGTCGAGCGGCCCTTCCGCGCGGAAGGAGAAGCCCCTGGAGGCGTCGTCGATCTGCGGCGACGACACGCCGACGTCGAGGGCGACGCCGTCGACCGCCTCGACCCCGTGCCCGTAGAGCAGGCGGTCCATCTCGCCGAAGCGGCCCTCGACCACCGTGAGGCGGCCTTCGTAGCGTCCGGACAGGGCCTGGCCGGCGGCGACCGCCTCGGGATCGCGGTCGATGCCCCAGACCCGGCAGTCGGCCGCGTCGAGCACGGCGGCGCTGTAGCCGCCGCGCCCGAAGGTGCCGTCGACGTAGACGCCGCCGTCGCGCGGCGCCAGCGCCGACAGGACTTCCTGGAGTAGGACCGGCCTGTGCCTGAGGGGATCGTGCCTGAGGGGATCGGTCATGCCCGCCTCCTCACGACTGCAGCGCGCGGCGCCGGGCGGCGCTGCTGATGGAGCTGAGGGAGACGCCGTGGACGCGGCTCTTCTCGCGGGCCTCGGCCATGCGGGCGTTGAAGGCGCCGGGCTCCCAGAGCTGGAAGGTCTTCGACTTGCCGACGAAGGCGATCTGGTCGTCGATCCCGGCGAACTCGCGCAGGTCGTCGGGCAGGATCATGCGGCCTTCCGGATCGATCGGGAGTGCCACGGACGCGCTGAAGATCGTCAGCTCGAGGTGCTCGCGCTCCTCGTCGCTCAGATCCATCAGTTCCAGGTCCGCGGCGAGATCTTCCATGTGCTTGGCGCTACACGCTTCGAGTGCAGGGAGTGTGACCGAACGGAATACGACGAGCCCGCTCGCGGCACCTGCGGGAGACTGCTCGGCAAGCACCTGACGGAACTGGGCAGGCACCGACACGCGACCTTTCCTGTCGACCTTGTTCACGTATGTGGACAGGAATACCGCCATCGGCCCCCGAGCCCGTCGGCGTCGGACACTGGCGTCCGCTCTTGCCGCTCTTCACCAAATCGCCCCACCTTCCGGCTACCCACTTCGGGCGGATACCTTCGTGTTGGGTGCCTATGGGATATCATGGGATTTCATGGGGCGTCAATGCCGATGCCAGTAAAAATCCTTGGAAAACAAGAAATTTCAGGCCTAGGACGCCTATCCGCTTCGACCGAGTCGGCCGATACGTAGAGTTCGCGGAAATTCCAGGCGATTACTTCTTGTTCAACTCATTTCTGAGGAACGTTCTATTTTTGTTCATATTAGGCGACACATGGGATGGGGCGCCGGTGCCTCAGGCGCATGGGAAAATATGGAAAAATTCGGTGCCGGAACGATCGATAGGGGTATATGGCGTCTTGCGCCGTACCCGGTTTGACGACCGGCCCATGAGCGGCCGTCCCATGCCGTCCCATGCGCGCGGAGGGGTGCCGCGGGGTGGAGCGGGGCTGCTCGTGGGGGTTGATGAAGATGCGGCGGCTCTGGGCCGCCGGCCCGGCCGGTAAGTGTCGCCAGCCGGCCTGTAAGCCGGGTTCTGTCGCCGGAGTCCTTTCGACTGGTCGAGGTACTCCGGCGGATGGCCATTCATCTGGGACGTCCGTTGCCGGACGCCTCGCGCGACCAACCCGGACGGCGATGCGGAAACGCACCCGGCCGGTCATGGACCGACCCTGCCGTCCCTATTCGGTCTTGCTCCCGGTGGGGTTTACCGTGCCGCCTCCGTCGCCGGAGGCGCGGTGCGCTCTTACCGCACCCTTTCACCCTTGCCGGCCGGCCTTGCGGCGGGTCGGCGGTTTGCTTTCTGTGGCACTTTCCCTGGGGTCGCCCCCGCCGGGCGTTACCCGGCACCGTGTTTCCGTGGAGCCCGGACTTTCCTCCCCCCGGCGGAACCGGAAGGCGGCCATCCGGCCGACTGGCGACCCGCCATACCTATGCGGGGATGCCCGGGAATGCAATCGGTTTTGCCGGGAAATCCGCGATTCCGCTCACCGTCCCACGCGCTCCAGCAGCGCGCGCAGCGTGCCGGCCTGGGCGGCGTCCCAGTCCCGCCCCAGGGAGGTCGGCGCGAAATGCCGCTGGAACGCCGTCAGCGCGGCGCGGACGCCGCCGGGACCATCCGTTTCGTATCCGTAACGCCCCAGCATTCCGGCGCAATCCGAGTCGTCTTCGCGCGACTCCGGCGCGTCCGCCCAGATGCCGACGCCGATGCGCGCCAGCCCCTGCCAGTCGAACAGCTCGCCCGGGTCCTCCTTGCGCGAGGGCGCGACGTCGGAATGGCCGAGCACGCGCTCGGGCGCGATCCCATGCCGTCCCATGACGGCCCGGGCCAGGTCGGCGAGCGCGTCCATCTGGGCGGGCGGGAACGGCCGGTAGCCCCATTCG
The DNA here is from genome assembly GCF_035998295.1 of Arenibaculum sp. NCBI lineage: Bacteria > Pseudomonadati > Pseudomonadota > Alphaproteobacteria > Rhodospirillales > Azospirillaceae > Arenibaculum > Arenibaculum sp. The sequence goes on from NZ_DASYHS010000083.1 coordinate 69,320, forward strand.
TGGCCGGGGTTCACCAGCTCGATGCCGACCGAGCGGCCGTTGACCTCGCGCTCGCCCTGCCAGGAACCGACCCCGGCGTGCCAGGCGCGGCGTTCCTCCGGGACGAGGCGCCACACCGTGCCGTCCTCGCCGACCACGTAGTGGGCCGACACCTGGGCCGCGGGGTCGGTGAGGCGCGCCAGCGCCTCCTCGCAGCTCCGCATCCCCGTGTAGTGGAGGATCAGCAGGTCCACCGTCGCGCCGGGCGCGCGGGGGCCGTGGTTGGGCGAGGGCAGCTCGATCGGCATTCCGGTCCGTTCCCCTGCGGTTTCGGCTCAGGTGACGTTGCCGGCGCTCGGCGCCGCCGCGCGCGGCCGGCGGATCACGACGACCGCCACGCCGGTCAGCGTCACCAGCCCGCCCGCGAGCAGCGCCGGCGTCAGCGGCTCGCCCAGGAACAGGACGGCGGAGGCGACGCCGAACACCGGCACGGTCAGGGTCCAGGGCATGGTCTGGTTGACGTCGTAGCGCCGCAGCAGCGGATACCACACCCCGTAGGACACGATCGTGACCATGACGACCATGTACAGGATGCACGCCCAGCCGATCCAGCTCGCCTGGGTGAGCTGCGCCCACTGGTTCTCCTCGGCCAGCATCGACACCGTGAGGAGCTGGGGTGCCGCGAACAGCGCCATCCAGCCGTTCAGCGCGAACCCGTCCACCTCGCCCATGCCCTTGACGTGGATGTTGGCGAGCGCGAAGGCGAAGGCGGCGCCGACGACGAGCCAGAGATGGCCGAGGCTCGCCAGCACGCGCGGCTCGCCGGCGATCACGACGATGCCGCCGAAGGCGACCGCCATGCCGAGCGCGCGCCGCCAGCCGAGCCGGTCCTTGAAGAAGAACGCCGCGAGCAGCGAGGAGAACGGCACCGAGAGCTGGCCCGCGATCGACGTCGTCGCGGCGTCGAGCCCCTGAAGACCCGTGAACATCAGCGGGAAGTGGATCGTGCCGAGCAGGAAGGAGAAGATCACGATGCCCTTCATCTTTTCCCGTGGGACGCGGACGAAGGGAACGATCAGCAGTGCCACCAGCGTGAAGCGCAGGAACATCACGAAGATCGGCGAGAACTCCGTCAGCGCCACCTTGGCGACCACGAAGTTGCAGCCCCAGATGGCCATGACGACGAGGATGGCCGCGATGTCGAGCGGCTTCACTGCGGGTTCTCCAGCTCCTCGCGCAGCGTCTCCAGCTCCAGCCAGCGCTCCTCCGCCGCCTCGAGTTCCGCCTGCGCCCCGGTGAGCCGCTCGCCCAGTTCCGTGAACCGCTCCGGCGCGCGCGCGAACAGGTCCGGATCGCCGAGCCCCGCCTCGATCCGCCGGATCTCGGCCGCCAGTGCGTCCATGCGCGCCGGCAGGCCCTCCAGCTCGCGCTGCTCGCGGTAGCCCAGCTTGCGCTTCGGCTTCGGCGCCGCGGGGGCGGCTTCGGCCCGCCTGGGCTTCTGGCCGGCCTTCGCCGGTTCGGCGGCGCGCGGCCGGCGCTGCACGAGGTAGTCGGAATAGCCGCCCGCGTATTCCTGGACGTCGCCGTCGCCCTCGACCGCGATCACCGAGGTGACGAGCCGGTCCAGGAAGTCGCGGTCGTGGCTGACCAGCAGCAAGGTGCCGTCGTAGTCGCTGAGCACCTCTTCCAGCAGGTCGAGCGTGTCCATGTCGAGGTCGTTGGTCGGCTCGTCCAGGATCATCAGGTTCGACGGCCGGGCGAACAGGGTCGCCAGCAGCAGCCGGTTGCGCTCCCCGCCCGACAGGCTGCGGACCGGGCTGTCCTTGTAGGCGGGATCGAACAGGAAGTCCTTCATGTAGCTGGCGACGTGCTTGGTCTGGCCGCCGACCTGGACCGTGTCGCCGCCGCCCGGGCACAGCGTGCCCTGCACGGTCGCGTCCAGGTCGAGGTTCGCCCGGCGCTGGTCGAAATAGACCGGCTGGAGGTTGACGCCCAGGCGCACCGTCCCGCCGTCGGGTGCCGCCTGTCCGGTCAGCATGCGCAGCAGCGTCGTCTTGCCGGCGCCGTTCGGGCCCAGGATGCCGACGCGGTCGCCGCGCAGGATGCGGGTGGAGAAGTCGCGGACGACCACGCGCGGCCCGTCCGGCGTGTCGAACGCCTTGGACAGGTGCTCGGCCTCGACGACGAGGCGGCCGCTGGTCTCGCCTTCCGTGACGCTCATGCGGACCTGCTGGCCGCCCCTGGTCCGCTCGGCCCGGTCGCGCCGGAGCTGCTGCAGCGCCCGGACCCGGCCCATGTTGCGCGTGCGCCGCGCGCTGATGCCCTCGCGCAGCCACTTCGTCTCGGCGACGATCTTGCGGTCGAGCTTGTGCGCCGCCTCCTCCTCGGTGGCGAAGACCTCCTGCTGCCACGCCTCGAAGTCGGAGAAGCGGCGCTCGGTCTCGCGCAGGCTGCCGCGGTCGAGCCACAGCGTGCGCCGCGCGAGCGCGTTGAGGAACGCCCGGTCGTGGCTGATCAGCAGCAGCGCGCCCCGGTAGCTCTGGAGCTCTCCCTCCAGCCATTCGATCGTCGGCAGGTCGAGATGGTTCGTCGGCTCGTCCAGCAGCAGCACGTCGGGGTCGCCGACCAGCGCCTGGGCCAGGGCCGCGCGCCGCGCCTCGCCGCCGGACAGCCCGCCGGGCGCCGCGGCGCCGTCGAGCTGCAGCCGGTCGAGCACGGCGTCGGCGCGGTGGACCTGGTCGCGCTCCTCGGCCGGCAGGCCGCGCAGGACGAAGTCGGTGACGCTGGCGCAGCCGGAGAAGTCCGGCTCCTGGGCCAGGTAGGCGATCCTCGTGCCGGGCTGCACGAAGCGCTCGCCGCCGTCGAGCGCCGTGGCGCCGATCACGACCTTCATCAGCGTCGACTTGCCGCTGCCGTTGCGTCCGACCAGGCAGGCCTTGTCGCCGCGCACGAGGCCGAGGTCGACGCCCTCGAACAGCGGCCGGCCGCCGAACGTGATCGTTGCGCCGCGCAGCGCGACGAGGGGGGAGGGGGGTGCCATGGATTGCTGCTCGTGTCGTGTCGGGGGCGCTCAGGGCGCTTCGGCGTGGACCATCGTCCGGGCGCGGCGGATGCGGTCGTAGGCGTCGTTGATCGCGGCGAGCTTGTCGTTCGCGATGCGGACGCATTCCGGCGGCACGCCTTCGGCCACCAGGCGGTCGGGGTGGTATTCGCGGACGAGCCGGCGATGCGCCGCCTTGACCTCGTCCATCGTCGCGGCGGGGGCGAGGCCGAGCACGGCGTGCGGATCGTCGGCGTCCGCGGCGCCGTTGCCCGCCCGGATGCGCCGGAACTCCTCCTCGCCGAAGCCGAAGATCCCGGCGACCGCCCCCAGATAGGCGAGCTCGGCCCGGTTGATCTCGCCGTCGGCGCGCGCGATGTGGAACAACCCGTCCAGCAGCTCCTCCAGCACGGCCGGATGGCCGCGCAGGAGCTTGGCGATCTGGCGGGCGTAGGGCTCGAACCCCGTGCTGTCGCGCTTGGCCCGGTCGTAGAGCCAGGCGACGTTGCGCATCTCCTCCGGCGGCACGTGGAACACCTGCCTGAACGCCGTGACCTCGTGGCGCGACACGACGCCGTCGGCCTTGGCCAGCTTCGCTCCGAGCACGATCGTGCCGATCGTGAACGCGACCTGCCGCGTCAGCTCCTGGGCGTCCGTCCTGTCGGCGGACGCGGACGCGCCGCGGGACCGGCGGACGGCGCCCAGCAGCGCGCCCACCGGCCCGTCGAGCGCCAGCTTCGCGGCGCGGTCCAGGATGGTTCCCCAGAAGCTCATGGGAACGAGCATAGAGAAACCGGTTCCGCGGGTCCAACCCGCGTCGATGCGCCATGCCTGCGGCCGGCGCATGGATGGCAGGCGGGCATGTCAGGACGGCGGCAGCCGCTCCGGCCCGATGCGGCCGAGGCCCGGGAGCTTGAAGGCGAAGTCGAGCGGGTCCACCCCGACCGTGAGGCCGAGCAGGTTGAACTCGACCCCTTCCTCCCGCGCGGCCAGGACGCCGACCAGGCCGAACAGGTTCACCTGCCAGCCGGTGCCGCTCGGCGCCGGTGCCGCGATGCGGGGGCCCAGATAGTCCTTGCCCAGCGCGTTCGGCGGCAGGTCGGCGCGCAGCTCCGGCACGGCGCGCGCGACCCAGGCAACGAAGGTGTTGCTGTTCGGCCCGGGCCAGATGCGGTACGTGTCCGCGAACGGGTAGGCGCGTGCCGCCGCCGCGATCTTCGGGATCGCCGCGGCGGCTTCGGCGCCGCGCAACTCGGCGACGATCTCCGGCGTCTGGCCGAACCAGTGCCCGTCCGGCGTGCGCTGGCCGATCGCCACCGCCGGCATGCCGCGCAGGACGCGCCAGCCGATCACCTCGTACACGGTGTAGGCGTCCGCCCCCTCGGGCTTGGCGGCGAACCAGGTATGCACGCCGAAGGCGCCGCGCCAGGAGAAGGCGCGCGCCGCGTAGAGCTGAACGACCGCCTCCGGCGTCGTGGCCGGGTCCGGCGCCAGCCCGGCCGACCCGCGATGCGCCGTCGCCCAGTTCCCGCCCACCAGCACCGTCCCCGACGCGATGACCCAGGCCGGTCCCGCCAGCAGCAGGGCCAGGACGACCAGCACCGAGAACAGCAGGGTCATGGTCATGCGGAATGGCTCTGGCATGGGGCGTCCGGTGGGAAGGCGGCGACTGGGCGTCCAGTCTCGCCCGCCCGCGTGGCGGGAAGATGGCGGAGTTCTCCGTCCGCGGCTTCCCGCGGGCCGCCTTCCTAGGATACGAGCGCAGCCTGCCCCAGCTCGGCGGCGAGCGGGCCGGCGAGGTCGCCGCGCGTCCCGACCGCAACCTCGCCGAGGCCGAGCCAGCCCGACAGCATGCGCAGCGCGGCCGCGAGCGCCGCCACCGCTTCAGGCGCGATCAGGCCCGGCTCCGCGAACGCCGCCGGCACCCGCAAGGTGCGGGCTTGGCGGTCGGACTTCAGGTCGACCCGCGCGACCAGCCGGTCGCCGTACAGGAAGGGCAGCACGTAGTAGCCGTGCTCGCGCTTCTCCGCCGGCGTGTAGAGGGCGAGCCGGTAGCGGAACCCGAACAGCCGCTCGGTCCGGTCGCGCTCCCAGATCAGCGAATCGAAGGGCGACAGCAGGGCCGAGGCGCGGATGCGGCGCGGTGCGCGCGCCTGCGGGTCCAGGTAGGCGTCCTGGGACCAGCCCTCGACCTTCGCCGGCAGCAGGCCGCCCGCCTCGACCAGTTCCGCGATCCGGGCGCGGGTCACCTCCGGCTTCAGGCGGAAATAGTCGCGCAGGTCGCGCTCGGTCGCGACGCCGTGCGCCTTGGCCGCGAGCGACACCAGCGCGCGCTGGGCGTCCTCGCGCGCCGGCGTCGGCATGGCGGCCACCTCGGCCGGCAGGACGCGCTCGGGCAGGTCGTAGAGCCGCTCGAACCCGCGCCGGCCGGCGGTCGTGACCAGCCCGGCCCAGAACAGCCATTCCAGCGCGCTCTTGCCGTCGCTCCAGCCCCACCACGGGCCGCCGCGCGGGCCGGCCTGCTCCAGGTCGCCCGCTCCCAGCGGACCGCGGCGCTCGACCTCGCGCAGGATCGCGGCGACGAAGTCCGCGCGCTCGCGCCCGAACCGCGCGAGGCCGCCATACATGCCCTCGCCGCGCCGCGCGTCCGCCATGCGCCAGCGCATCAGCGGCTGGATGGCGACCGGCATCAGCGACGCCTCGTGGCCCCAGTACTCGAACAGCCGCCGGCGCGCGCGCGGCCCCCAGGCCGCGCGGTCCAGCAGCTCCGGCGAATAGGCGCCGAGGCGGGAGAAGGCCGGCAGGTAGTGCGAGCGCACCAGCACGTTGACGGCGTCGATCTGGAAGACCGCGACGCGGTCGAGCACGCGCGCGAGATGGCGCTGGTCGGTGGCGGCGGCGGGGGAACGGTCGGCGAAGCCCTGGGCGGCGAGCGCGATGCGGCGGGCCTCGGCGGCGGAGAGGGTCGTTGCGGTGGTCATGGCACCCAGTAATGCCACAGCCGCGGTGCTACGGGCAGACCTCTCTCGCATCCCGCCTGTTGCCCGCCTGTTGGAAGAGGCGGATGCGATCGACGTTGATGATTTGTCGATAAATCGTCATTATCGCCCCGGCAGAACCCCGAGGAGAATGGACGGATGTCCGTCAACGGCAGCACCGGCGAGGCCGGCAGGACGACGGGACGGTGGCAGTTCTGGATCGATCGCGGCGGCACCTTCACCGACGTCGTCGCGCGTCGGCCCGACGGCTCGGTCGTCACCCACAAGCTGCTGTCGGAGAACCCCGAGCGCTACCCCGACGCCGCGATCCAGGGCATGCGCGACCTGCTCGGCCTGCGCAAGGGCGAGCCGTTCCCCGCCGAAGGGATCGAGGCCGTGAAGATGGGGACGACGGTCGCGACCAACGCGCTGCTGGAGCGCAAGGGCGAGCCGACGGTCCTGCTGGTCACCGAGGGGTTCGGCGACGCGCTGCGCATCGGCTACCAGGCGCGCCCCGACATCTTCGCCCGGCGCATCGTCCTGCCGGAGCTGCTCTATTCCCGCGTGGTCGAGGTCCCCGGGCGCTACGCCGCCGAGGGGGAGGAACTGGCCCCGGTCGACCTGGACGCCGCCCGGCGCGGGCTGCAGGAGGCCTGGGACGCCGGCATCCGCGCGGTCGCGATCGCGTTCATCCACGCCTACCGCCATCCCGCCCACGAGAAGGCGGTGGCGGCGCTGGCGCGGTCCATGGGATTCCCGCAGGTCTCCGTCAGCCATGAGGTCAGCCCCCTGATGAAGCTGGTCGGGCGCGGCGACACCACGGTCGTCGACGCCTACCTGTCGCCGATCCTCCGGCGCTACGTCGACCGGGTGGCATCCGAGCTTGGCGACGTCCGGCTGATGTTCATGCAGTCCAACGGCGGCCTGACCGACGCCCGGCTGTTCCAGGGCAAGGACGCGATCCTCTCGGGCCCCGCGGGCGGCATCGTCGGCGCGGTGCGGACCAGCGAGATGGCCGGGTTCGACCGCATCATCGGCTTCGACATGGGCGGCACCAGCACCGACGTGTCGCATTTCGCCGGCGAGTACGAGCGCACCTTCGAGACGGTCGTCGCCGGCGTGCGCATGCGCGCGCCGATGATGCGGATCAACACGGTCGCGGCCGGCGGCGGCTCGATCTGCAGCTTCGACGGCGCGCGCCTGCGCGTCGGGCCCGAGAGCGCCGGCGCCAATCCCGGCCCTGCCTGCTACCGGCGCGGCGGCCCGCTCACCGTGACCGACTGCAACGTGATGGCCGGCAAGCTCCATCCGGAGTTCTTCCCCCACGTCTTCGGCCCCGACGCGGACCAGCCGCTCGACGCCGACGCGGTGCGCGCCCGCTTCGCCGATCTCGCCGACGAGATGGCGCGCGCGACCGGCGCCCGGCGCAGCGAGGTGGAGATCGCGGAGGGCTTCCTGCGGATCGCGGTCGAGAACATGGCCAACGCGATCAAGCAGATCTCGGTCCAGCGCGGCTACGACGTCACCCGCTACACCCTGGCCTGCTTCGGCGGCGCCGGCGGCCAGCACGCCTGCCTGGTCGCCGACGCGCTCGGCATGACGCGGGTGTTCATCCATCCCTTCGCCGGCGTGCTGTCCGCCTACGGCATGGGCCTGGCCGACACCGTCGCGATCCGCGAGCTGTCGCTGGAGATGCGGCTGTCGCCCGACACGATGGCGATGGTGAACACGCACCTGACCAGCCTCGCCGACGACGGCCGGGGCGAGCTGGCGCGCCAGGGGTTCGATCCCGCGGGGGTCGAGGTGATCGGCCGGGTCCACGTGAAGTACGAGGGCACCGACACGGCGCTGGTCGTGCCCGCCGGCAGCCTGGAGGAGATCGTCGCCGGCTTCGAGGACGCCCACCGGCGCCGCTACGGCTTCGCGATGCCGGCCAAGCCGCTGGTCGTCGAGGCCGTCTCGGTAGAGGCGGTCGGCCACACCGAGCGCGTCGCCGACCCCGAGCTGGCCGAGACCGCGTCCGGCCCGGCCGAACCCATCGCCGGCGTCCGCGCGTTCATGGCCGGCGAGACCCGCGACACCCCCGTCTACGACCGCGACACGCTGCGGCCCGGCCATGCCGTCGACGGCCCGGCGATCATCCGCGAGGCGACGGCGACCACCGTGGTCGAGCCCGGCTGGCGGGCCGAGGTGACCGGGCGCAACCACCTCGTGATGAACCGGGTGGCGGCACTGCCGTCCCGGGTCGCGGTCGGCACCGAGGTCGACCCGGTGATGCTGGAGGTGTTCAACAACCTCTTCATGTCGATCGCCGAGCAGATGGGCGTGACGCTGGAGAACACCGCCTATTCCGTCAACATCAAGGAACGCCTCGACTTCTCCTGCGCGGTGTTCGACGCCGACGGCGGGCTGATCGCGAACGCCCCGCACATGCCCGTCCATCTCGGCAGCATGGGCGAGAGCGTGCGCGCCGTGATCGCGCGCCGCGCCGGCACGATGAAGCCGGGCGACGCCTACATGCTGAACGATCCCTACAACGGCGGCACGCACCTGCCGGACATCACCGTGATCACCCCGGTCTTCGACGACCGGGGCGAGCGCGTGCTGTTCTACGTCGCCAGCCGCGGCCACCACGCCGACATCGGCGGCATTACGCCGGGCTCCATGCCGCCCGACAGCCGCACGATCGGGGACGAAGGCATCCTGATCGACAACTTCCTGCTGGTCGAGCATGGGGAGTTCCGCGAGGACGCGGTGGTGGCGCTGCTGCGTTCCGGCCCCCATCCCGCGCGCAACCCCGTCCAGAACGTCGGCGACCTCAAGGCCCAGCTCGCCGCGAACGAGAAGGGGGTGCGGGAGCTGCGCAGGATGGTGGAGCATTTCGGCCTCGACACCGTCTGGGCCTACATGCGCCACGTCCAGGACAACGCCGAGGAGCAGGTGCGCCGCGTGCTCGACGTGCTGAAGGACGGCGAGTTCGTCCAGGAGCTGGACAACGGTGCCGCGATCCGGGTGCGGATCTCGATCGACAAGGCCGCCCGCAGCGCGCGCGTCGACTTCACCGGCACCAGCCCGCAGCTCGACAGCAACTTCAACGCGCCGGCCGCGGTGTGCCGCGCCGCCGTCCTCTACGTCTTCCGCACGCTCGTGGACGACGACATCCCGCTCAACGACGGCTGCCTGAAGCCGCTCGAGATCGTGATCCCGGAAGGCTCGATGCTGTCGCCGCGCTTGCCCGCGGCGGTCGTGGCCGGCAACGTCGAGACGTCGCAATGCGTCACCGACGCGCTGTACGGGGCGCTCGGCGTCATGGCGGCGGCGCAGGGCACCATGAACAACTTCACCTTCGGCAACGAACGGCACCAGTACTACGAGACGATCTGCGGCGGCTCGGGCGCCGGGCCCGGTTTCGACGGCACGGACGCGGTGCACACGCACATGACCAACTCCCGCCTCACCGACCCGGAGGTGCTGGAATGGCGCTTCCCGGTCCTGCTGGAATCGTTCCGCATACGCAAGGGGTCCGGCGGCGTCGGGCGGCACCGCGGCGGCGACGGCACGGTCCGGCGCATGCGCTTTCGCGAGGAGATGACGGCGGCGATCCTGTCGAACCACCGCCGCGTCCCGCCCTTCGGGCTGGAGGGCGGTGGCCCCGGGGCGACCGGCGCCTGCCGGGTCGAGCGGGCCGACGGCCGCGTCGAGGCCCTCGGGCCCACCGACAGGGCGGACATGCGGCCGGGCGACGTGTTCGTCGTCGAAACTCCCGGCGGGGGCGGCTATGGTGAACCGACCCCGGGAGGCGGCTGACCGGACCGGGGGCGCTCCACCTCCGCCGGGGACCGCCGCGATGCCGGACGCTTCCAACCTCGCCCTGTTCCTCGTGGCCGTGCTGGCGCTCAACCTGACGCCGGGGCCGGACATGCTGTTCTGCTTCGCCAACGGCGTCGGCCGCGGCCGGCCGGCCGGCGCGGTCGCCGCGCGCCTCGTCCTGGGCGGCGGGAGGACGGCGTGACCCGGCCGATCGTCTCCTCCGCGCATCTGGTGTCCGAAGGTGCGGCCGAGCTCAGCGAGTTCGAGTTCGGGCTGATGATCGCCCACGGCGCCTTCAGCCGCTGGATCGTGCGCTGCATGACGGCAGCTGGCGTTCCTGACGTGTCCGCCCTCGACGTGATGGTGCTACACTCGATCAACCATCGTAACCGGGAAAAGCGGATCGGCGACGTATGCCTGGTCCTGAACGTGGAAGACACCCACCTCGTCAGCTACGCGTTGAGGAAGCTCGAGCGCCTGGGCCTCGTCTCGCGCCGTCGCCGCGGCAAGGAGGTGTTCTACGCCGCGACCGAGGCCGGCCAGGACGCGTGCCGGCGCTACCGCGAGGTGCGGGAGGCCTGCCTGATCGAGGCGCTGTCGGCCCTGGGCGGCATCGACAACGCGGAGATCGGCGGCCTCGCCCGCGCGTTGCGCGCGCTGTCCGGGCTCTACGACCAAGCCGCGCGCTCCGCCGCCTCGCTGTGATCCGTCCCGGCCCGATCCCCTTCAGCCAGATCCCCTTCAGCCAGATCCCCTTCAGGAGGAAACGCCCATGACCTTGCCCGGCACCGCCGGTTCGTCGGCCCGCAGGAACGACCCGGCGCCGGTCATCGCCGAGCTGAAGGCGATGCTCGGCGACAGGCTCAGCACCTCGGCGGCGGTGCGCGAGCAGCACGGCAGGGACGAGTCCTACCATCCCGTGCTCCCGCCCGACGCCGTCGCCTTCGCGCACAGCACCGAGGAGGTCGCCGCGATCGTCCGCGTCTGCGCGCGCTACGACATGCCGGTGATCCCGTTCGGGACGGGGACCTCGCTGGAGGGCGGGATCGCGGCGCTGAACGGCGGGATCACGATCGACCTGTCGAACATGAACCAGGTGCTCCGGGTCGGGGCGGACGACCTGGACTGCACGGTCCAGGCCGGCGTCACCCGCAAGCAGCTCAACGAGTACATCCGCGACACCGGGCTGTTCTTCCCGATCGACCCCGGCGCCGACGCCTCGCTCGGCGGCATGGTGGCGACGCGGGCGTCCGGCACCAACGCGGTGCGCTACGGCACGATGCGCGACAACGTCCTCGGCCTGAAGGTCGTGCTGGCCGACGGGCGGGTGATCCACACCGGCGGCCGGGCGCGCAAGAGCGCGGCCGGCTACGACCTGACCCGGCTGTTCGTCGGCTCGGAAGGCACCCTGGGCATCGTGACGGAGGTGACGCTGCGCCTCTACGGCATTCCCGAGGCCGTCAGCGCCGCCACCTGCACCTTCCCCACGATCAAGGCCGCCGTCGACACCGTGATCCAGACCATCCAGTGCGGCGTCCCGGTCGCCCGGATCGAGCTGCTCGACGAGGTGCAGATCGACGCGGTCAACCGCTACTCCCGGACGGACTACCCGGTGGCCCCCACGCTGTTCTTCGAGTTCCACGGCACCGAGCGCGGCGTCGTCGAGCAGGCGGAGATGGTCGAGGCGATCGCCGGCGAGCAGGGCGGGTCGGGCTTCGGCTGGGCGACGCGGCCGGAGGACCGCTCGCGGCTGTGGCAGGCCCGGCACGACGCCTACTACGCCGCCATCGCGCTGCGGCCGGGCGCGAAGGGCTGGCCAACCGACGTCTGCGTGCCGATCTCCCGGCTCGCCGACTGCATCGTCGCGACCAAGGAGGACATCGCCGCCGCCGGGGTCCTGGCGCCGCTGGTCGGCCATGTCGGCGACGGCAACTTCCACCTCGTCTACGTGCTCGACCCCGAGAACCCGGCCGAGCTCGCCCGCGCCGACGCCCTGAACCGCCGGCTGGTCGAACGCGCGCTGGAGATGGGCGGCACCTGCACCGGCGAGCACGGCGTCGGCTACGGCAAGATGGAGTGGCTGGCGGTCGAGCACGGGGAGGGCTGGAACGTGATGGCCGACATCAAGCGGGCCCTCGACCCCCGGAACATCATGAACCCCGGGAAGATCGTCAGGACCTGACCGCGGACAGCTCGGCGGCGGCCGTGCGCTGCACGAGGCCGCCGTCCGAGCCGAGCACGAGCAGCCGGTACCCGGCGCGGATCATCGCCTTGGCCTCCTCCGGGTCGCGCGCGTTGCCTCCCAGCGCCACGCCGCCATGGGCGAGGATCTTCGCCTCCGCCTCGGCGACGAGCCGCCTCAGGCCCGGGTCGTCGAACCGGCCGGGGATGCCCAGGGCCGCCGACAGGTCGCTGCGCGCCACCACGACGACGTCGATCCCGTCCACCCGGAGGATGTCGTCCAGGGCCGCGATGCCTTCGGGCGACTCGACCAGCACGATGTTCAGCAGTTCGCCATCCGCGCTCGCCACGTAGTCCGGCACGCTGAGGCCCCAGCGCAGGGCGGCGCGGGCGGGGCCGTAGCCGCGCCGGCCCCGCGGCGCGTAGCGGCTGACCTCGACGCCCGCCTCGGCGTCCGCGGCGGTGGCGACCTGCGCGAAGGCGATGCCGTAGGCGCCGCCGTCCAGGGCCGGCTTCACGAAACCCGAGCGCGGACCGGGGACGCGGACCAGCGGCGCGGTCCCGGTGCCGTTGGTCGCCGCGATCAGCGCCGCCGCCGTCTCCGGGCCGATCGGCGCGTGCTCCATGTCGATCAGGACGAAGTCGGCGCCGGCGCCGGCGAGCGCCTGCACCGCGCCGACGCTCGGTATCGTCGCGAGGTAGCCGAGCGCCGCACGCCCGGCCGCGATCGACGCCTTCATGGGATTCTTCATCGCAGCCACGCCCTCCGCCTTCCCTTCGGCAATTTACGGTCCATGTTTGTATCGTTTTGAAAACAGTTACAGACCTTCTGTTTCAATGTCCGGCTAATGAGCTTGACGCAGTTGGCTTCAGTTTGCATCATTGTTGGCGCGCAGTGCGCAACCGTTCGAGCGGCCGAGGGAACCGGACGTTGCCGGTCTGAAACCGACCCTGAAGCCGACATTGCGATGTGGACATGCTGCAAACCGGCGGCCGCCCGGCGGCCCGACAGCGGCCCAACGGCGGCCGGCCAGCGCCGATCAGCAATTGTCCGGACGCCACCGGGGAGACGATGAAATCATGAGTCACGGTCACATGAGCGCTCCGGAGATCAATGCCCGCTTGCAGCATCCCGTCATCGACGCGGATGGGCATTGGCTCGAATACGGTCCCTTCATCGACGAGGAGCTTCGGCGCATCGGCGGCGACAAGGCCGCCGAAGGCTTCCAGTCCGTCCGCGCCACGATCCAGCAGCTCCTCGACACCTCGGTCGCCGAGCGGCGCGACCGCGGGCTGGCGCAGCAGGGGTTCTGGACCTTCCCCGCGAAGAACGCGCGGGACAGGGCGACCGCGATGATGCCGCGCCTGCTTGAGGAACGCCTCGACGAGCTCGGCCTGGATTTCTCGGTCATCTACCCGACGATCGGCCTGGGCCTGCACCGCCTTCCCGACCCGGAGGTGCGCCGGGCGACCTGCCGCGCCTACAACATCTTCACCGCGACGTATTTCCGCGACCATTCCCGCAGGATGACGCCGGCGGCGATCATCCCGATGTTCACGCCCGACGAGGCGATCGACGAGCTCGACTACGTCACCGGCCAGCTCGGCATGAAGGTGATCAAGATGGGCAGTCTGATACCGCGGACCATCCCGGCCGCGGCGCGCGCCCATCCCGACGCCGCCCGCTACGCCACCTGGTACGACGCGCTCGGCCTCGACAGCGAATACGACTACGATCCCGTCTGGGCCCGGTGCCGGGATCTGGGCCTGTCGCCGACCTTCCACCGCGGCTCGCGCGGGTTCGGCCTGCGCCGGTCGCCGTCGAACTTCGTCTACAACCATGTCGGCCATTTCGCCGCCGCCAACGAGGCGGTGTGCAAGTCCCTGTTCCTGAACGGCGTGACGCGCCGCTTCCCGACGGTCAAGTTCGGCTTCCTCGAAGGCGGCGTCTCCTGGGCCTGCCAGCTCCTGGCCGACCTGGTCGAGCATTGGGAGAAGCGCAGCCTCGAGGGCCTGGAGGACGTCAACCCCGACAACATCGACGTCGAGACGGTCATCGCGCTCGCCCGCGAATACGGCAGCGAGCGGCTGGTGGCGGCGCTGCGCGAGACCAACGGCAGGTTCGACGGCGAAGGGTCGGGCTCGACCGGCGGCATCGCGGACCTGGACGACTTCTCGCGCTGCGAGATCGTGCGCAAGACCGACTTCCTGAACCTCTTCGCCGACAGCTTCTATTTCGGCTGCGAGGCCGACGACCGGTCGACCGCCCTGGCGTTCAACCGCCGGCACAACCCCATGAAGGCGCGCCTGAACACGCTGTTCGGCTCCGACATCGGCCATTTCGACGTCACCGACTTCACCCAGGTGCTGCCGGAGGCCTACGAGCTGGTCGAGGACGGCCTGATCACGCAGGAGGATTTCGGCGAGTTCCTGTTCGGCAACCCGGTCCGCTTCTTCGGCGAGGCCAATCCGGACTTCTTCAAGGGCACGGTGGTCGAGAAGCAGGCGGAAGCCCTGCTGGCCTCGACGGATCGCCGCGCCCTCACGGCGTAGGGAGGGGAGGATGGCCGAGGTCTACGAAGCCGAGGTGTACTCGTTCGGCGGGCAGCCGGTGAAATGCTCGCTGACCTACCGGCAGGCGGTCGAGCGCATCCGCGACGGCGGCGCCGCGGCCATCCTCCTCGACATGCTGGAGCCGGACGGGCTGGACGCCTGGTGGGCCGGGGACGCGTTCCCCGACGTCGTGCGCCACAGGAACTTCCCCACCGCCGCGGTCTCCGGCATCGCGATCGGCGGCGTGCAGCGGCTGGAGGGCGCGAACCTCGTCCTCGGGCTGATCGACTACTTCTCCTACGCCGCGCGGGTGAACGAGCGGCTGCGCGAGTCCGAGTTCGTGAAGCTGTGCCGGCGCGAGCTCGGGGCCGAGTCCGTTCGGATCGGCGCCTGGGGAGAGCTTCCCCTGGCGTCCCGGCGGGAGTTCGTGAAGAACCACGACGGCCCCTACAGCGTGCCGCCGCATTGCGACGCCGTCCATTTCGGCCGCGACAAGGCCAACTGGCCGTTCAAGGCCGGCTTCAGCGAAGGGGACTTCCAGATCTCCAGCGTGCTGACGGTCGGCGAGGCGGAGAACGACGCCGGCATCGTCTTCTGGGACCTGAAGCCCGGGACGCGCCCCGAGCTGGACGCGCTGATGGCCGAGGTCTCGGGGCCCGGCGGCGGCGCCAGGCTGCGCGACGCGCGCTCGGTGACGGTCCGGGCGAGGGCAGGGCAGATGACGGTGCTCGATACCCGCTTGCTGCACGCGGTGGAGCAATGCGCGTCGCCGCGGCGCACGATCGGCGCCTTCCTGATCTGGCATGACGGCTGCTGGCGGATGTTCCATTGAGGATGGCGACCATGAACGCGCTTCGAAGGGCCGAGGTCGAGGGGACGTGCCTGCGGATCTACCGCGAGACGCTCGACGCCCCCGGGCTCGACCCCGCGGACGATTTCGCCGGCGCGGGCGGCGATTCGATCAAGGCGGTCCTGATCACGACCGAGCTGGAAGCCGCCTTCGGCGTCGAGGTCGCGATGCGGACGTTCTTCGAGAAGGCCAGCGTCCGGGAGATGGCGGACTGGCTGTGCGAGGCCCTGTCCCGCGCCGAGGGGACGCGGTAGGCCCATGGACGGCCCGGACCTCCCCGATCCCGGCCAGGACGGCCGGTTCTGGGTCGCCTCCCCGAGGGAACCCGGCGACCCGGTCGCCCTGCGCCTCTTCTGCTTTCCCCATGCCGGCGCCGGCGGCGCCACCTTCTTCGAATGGGGCCGGCGCCTGCCCGGGCACGTCCAGGTCGTCGGCGTCCACCTCCCCGGCCGGGGGACGCGGATACACGAGGCGCCGTTCGATTCCGTCGCCGCCATCGTCTCGGCCCTGTCTAGGGCGATCGGCCGATGGGACGACGCGCCGTCGGTCTTCTTCGGCCACAGCTTCGGCGGCGTCCTCGCCTACGAGCTGGCGCGCTCGCTGGCCCGCGAGGCGCCGGGCAGCACCCCGCGGGCCCTGCTGATGTCGAGCTGCCCGGCGCCCCACGTTCCGCCCAGGCGCTCCTACCTGCTGCACGAGCTTCCCCGCGGCGAGTTCTTCCAGGAGCTGGGCCGGATGAACGGGCTGTCGGCCGGCGCCATCCGCAACGACAAGCTGCTGGACCTGATCGAGCCGGCCCTGCGGGCCGACATCAAGGCCAGGGAGCTGTGGTCGCTGGCGGCCCGGTCCGCGCCGCCGCCGGACCCGCTCGCGATCCCGATCCATCCCCTGTGCGGCGACGCCGACCCGTTCGTCGCGCCCGGCGACGTGGCCCAATGGGGGGCCTATACGACCGACCTGCGCCCCGCGGTCCTGTTCGAGGGCGGCCACTTCCATTTCGCCGCCGCGCCCGATCGCCTCCTGGCCGTCGTCGCGGACATCCTGGACACCCATAGCGGGCCGGCGCCATGACGCGCGCGGCATCGGTCGACGACGTCGAGGTCCGCGACTTCCGGCTCTGCGACCTCGACGCCTACGTCGCGTACTGGCACGACCCCGCGAACGCCGCGCTCGAAGCACTCGGCGTCGACCGGGCCAAGGTCTACCCCGCGCGCAAGATGCGCGAGATGCTGACCATGGTGGTGGAGAGGAACGAGGCGCTGGAGACGTCCCAGCTTTCCATCCTCTCGATCGCCTATCGCGGCGCGACGGTCGGGGTCCACGAGCTGACGGGCCTGGAAAGGAACGGCTCCGCCGTGATGCACGCCCATGTCTGGGCCACGGAGCTCCGCGGCCTGGGGATCGGCATGATCTCCTACGTCAAGGCGATGCAGGTCTATTTCGAGCGGTTCTCCTTGAGGGAGATCCGCTTCGAGACCCCGACGGTCAACGCCGGGGCCAATCGGATCAAGGAGAAGCTGGGCATCGCCCGGCGCGGGACGGGGACGTTCGACCTGCCCATCCTCAAGGCCCCGGTGGTCACCGACACCTACGTCGTCGAGCGGGCGGATCTCCCGCGGCTCCTCGGCATCCTGGCCGCGTTGCGCGCGGAGCAGCGGCCGGGTTCCTCCACATGAAAGGAATCTAACAAAAAGCTCGTTAATACAATGTGGACCTTTCAACATACTCGTAATTTCCTTGACGAGAATGAAACAGCCCAGCATCATTGTTGAAAATTATATCCCTGTAGCGGAACGGCACTCTCGGCCCGTCGCGGCGCCCGGCCGTCGTTGCAGGAATGAAGCCGAGGGCCGGCGGCGCGACGCCCGGGCCCCGTCGAGATCCCCGGTCTGACGGGGCGTGCCCGGCCGTCGCGGGCTCCGCCTGCCGGCAGGAAGCCGGGAAACAGGGGCCGGAAACAGGGAAGGCACCATGCGAGACGACATCCCGCTGGCCGATGCGATCAACGACACGTGGAGCGCGTATCCCCGGGACAAGTGCCTCGACGAGATCTTCGCCGCCCATGCCGCGCGCGACCCGGCCGCGGTGGCGCTCGCCTACGGCGACGAGGAGGTCACCTACGGCGAGCTGGACGAGAGGAGCAGCCGCCTCGCGGCCCACATCCTCGCCCGGGGCGGCGCCGGCGGCGTGATCGGCGTCTGCATCGAGCGCTCGCCCGAGATGATGGTCGCGTTCCTGGCGATCCTGAAGGCGGGCGGCGCCTATCTTCCCCTGGACATGGACTATCCCGTCGACCGCCTGCTCTACATGGCCGACCACGTGGACTGCCGGCTGATCCTGGGCCGGGCCGGGCAGCTTTCCGCCTTCGCGGCCTCGGGCCGCGCGCTGATGGACCTGGACGGGGAGCGCGACGCCGTCGCCGGGGCGCCGGCCGCGGCGCGCGTGCCGGGCCGGCGGCCCTCCGACCTCGCCTATGTGATGTTCACCTCGGGCACGACCGGCAACCCCAAGGGGGTCGGCGTCGAGCACGCCAACGTGTCGCGGCTCGTGCTCAACACCAACTACGTCGATCTCTCGCCGGCCGACGTCTTCCTCCAGCTTTCGTCCATCGCCTTCGACGCCTCCACCTTCGAGATCTGGGGCGCCCTGCTGAACGGCGGCAAGCTCGTCCTGTACGACCGCCCCCTGGTCGACGTCGGCCGCATCGAGGCGATCATCGCCCGGCACGGCGTCTCGGTTCTCTGGCTTTCGGCCGGGCTGTTCAACCAGGTCGTCGAGACCTCCGCGGCGATGTTCGCCCCGGTCCGCCAGCTCCTCGTCGGCGGCGACGTGCTCTCGGTCAGCCATGTCAGGAAGGCCATGGACCTCAACCCCGGCTGCCAGGTCATCAACGGCTACGGCCCGACGGAATGCACGACGTTCAGCGTCTGCTTCAGGGTCACCCGCGAGAGCTTGGGCGGCCCGTCGCTGCCGATCGGGCGGCCGATCGCCAACACCCAGGCCTACATCCTGGACGAGGCGCTGCGCCCGGTCCCGCCCGGCGAGGTCGGGGAGCTGCATATCGGCGGCGAGGGCGTGTCGCGCGGCTATATCGGGGCGCCGGAACTGACCGCCCGGAAATTCGTCAGCATCGTCCAGGGCGGCGAGGCCCGGCGGGTATACCGGACCGGCGACCTGGTCCGCCTCGGCGAGGACGCCAACATCTATTTCCTGGGACGCGCCGACCGGCAGCTCAAGATCCGCGGCTACCGGGTCGAGCCGGCGGAGATCGAGGCCGCCCTCCTGACGTGCTGCGGGCCGGCGGTCGCCCAGGCCGTCGTCGTCGGGATCGACGACAGGCGGGGCGACAAGCGCCTCGTCGCCTACGTCGTCGGGCCGAGCGGCGAGCTGCCCGGGTCGGCCGCGCTGCGCGATGCGCTCCGCAAGGCCCTGCCGGCCTACATGGTCCCAGCGACCTTCGTCTGCCTCGACGCGATCCCGCTGACCACCAACGGCAAGGTCGACCGCGACCGGCTGCCGGCCCCGCAGTGGAAGCCCCTGTCGTCGAGCACCGCCGACACGCCGCGCACACCCCTCGAGCGGGAGGTCGCGGCGATCTGGGCCGAGGTGCTGGGCCCGGGCGCCGGCGGCCGGATCGGCGCCGGCGTCGCCGAGGCCGGCGGCGGTGCCGCGGAGCTGGCGGAAATCGCCGCGAAAATCCGCGACCGGTACGCGGTCCGCCTGGACGGCGTCCCGGACCCGGCGGCGGCGACCGTCGCGGTCCTGGTGAACTCGCTCAGGCGAGAGCTTTCAAACGCTGCAACGAAGGAGAACGCTTATGAACGCGTACATGGCTAAGACCGCCGCCGGCGGGACCGCGATGAGCCTGACCGAAGCGCAGGATGCCGTCCACGATATCTGGAAGGACGTCCTGGGCGACGAGGCTCCGGACCGGATCGGGCTCGAGGACGACTTCTTCGAGATCGGCGGGACCTCCCTCTCGCTCGTCACGGTCGTCGCCAAGATGTCCGAGCGCTTCGGCACCGACCTGCCGACCGGCATCGTCGTGAACGGCGCCACGATCGACGCGCTGGCGCGCAGCGCCCTGGAAGAGCTTTCCTCGGCCAGCGCCTGACCCGTCCCGTCCGCTTCCCTCACACGCAACCCGCTGCCCCGGGAGAACAGTCGATGCAGCTTGCACAATCGGTTGGACAGTTCGCGTTGAGCCCGGAGGAATTGCAGGGCTTCCACGAGCGAGGCTACGCGGGCCCCTTCACGCTCTACGAGCCGGAAGAGATGGAGCGGGCCTTCAAGGGGCTGCGCCTGCAGCTCCTGGACGCCCGCAAGGCCATCTACAAGAGCGACGGCGCGATCTCCGGCGTCACGAACCTGTCGAACTACGACCGGCATTTCGACGTGCCGTTCCTGGCCGACCACATCGGCCGGCCGGAGATCGTCGACCGCCTCGTCAGCATCCTGGGCCCCGACGTCCTGTGCTGGCGGACGGAGTTCTTCCCCAAATATCCCGGCGACGAGGGGACCGACTGGCACCAGGCCGGCACCTTCGCCAACGTCGACAGCGCGAAGAAGCCGCAGATCGAGTGGCCCGAGGGCTCGGGCGGGCGCGGGACCATCACCGTGTGGACGGCCTTCACCGAGTCCACGATCGAGAACGGCTGCATGCAGGTGATCCCCGGGACCCACCGCACCATCTACTACGACGAGTCGAAGAAGATGGAATACGACGCCTCCCGCATCAACCAGATGGACAAGGGCGGCACGCGGCGCGGCTTCTTCGGCTACGACTACCGGCAGCTCCAGGTCGATCCCGACTGGCGCCCGGACGAGAGCAAGGCCGTCTCGATGGTGATGCGCCCCGGCCAGTTCATCATCTTCTGGTCCACGCTGCTGCACGCGTCCCATCCGCACAGCGGGACGACCAGCAACATGCGCCTCGGCTTCGCGGCCCGGTACGTGCCGACGACGGTCAAGGTCTATCCCGACCGCACCTCGCTCAGCGAGTTCGGCGGCACGGCCGACCTCGACCAGTACGGCGTCGTGGTCGTGTCGGGGGAGAACCACAACCCCCACAACAAGGTCGCCACGACCATGGCGCAGGGCCGGCCGTTCCCGGCGCCGCGCGGCGTCGGCCTGGCCGGCTGACCCGCGCTCCCCGCGGCGGGGCGCCGGGACCCGTTCCGGCATCCCGCCGCTTCGCGGCATCTGCGGGCGTCTCGGAGGGCGAACTGGTGGACGCGGTCTTTTCGAGAACGGACGCGGCGGCATTCCTCGCCGGCGTCGAGGACGGCCTGTCCGAGATCCCGAGCCGCGATGCGGACTACCTGAAGCGCTTCCCGGTCCTGCTGCCCGAGCCCGACGGCTTCCTCCTCAGGAACGGGAAGGCGCTGTCGCGCTGCGGCGTCGACCCGGGCACCGCCGCCGCCGTCCTCGCCGAGGGCATCGCGCATGTGCGCGGGCGCTGCGACACGGCCGCGGGGGAGGGCTCCTTCTTCGCGGACTGGGTCGGGGCCGTCCTCGTCGACGCCTATCTGGCCGCGCAGGGCGGCCCCGGTTCCGGCCCGGCGCCCCGGGCACCCGAGACCGTCGCCGACCTGCTGGAGACCCGGTACGAGCGCCGAACGGCCCCGGGCGGCGGCGCCTACTACGTCAGGAGGACGGGCACGATCCCGGTCATCCTGGTCAACGCGACCGGGCTGCCGATCGGGACCTGGCACGGCCTGCTGGCGGACGAGGACCACGACTACGCGCTGATCGTGCCGGTGCGCCCGCACGGCGACCTGTTCGCGGGCGGGATCCAGCACGACGTCACCCTCCAGCGCGAGGCGGGGGAGATCGCCGCCATCGTCGAGGGCGAGGGCCTGGACGGCGTCCACGTGCTCGGATGGTGCAACGGCGCGCGGCTGTCGGTGGAGCTGGTGGGCCTGCTCGCGGGCCGCGCCGCGTCGCTGACGCTGGTCACGCCCATGCTCAAGGGGATCGCCGGCATCCCGGCCGCGCCGACCCCCTACGCGCGCGACCTGCAGATGATCCTGGACCTCGTGCGCAAGGACCCGCGGATGGCTGCGGTGTTCACCAGGAAGCTGGCCGAGACGGCGAGCCCGATGGACTGGAGCCGCGTCCCGCGCGACGACGTGAAGAAGGCCGAGGAGATCTTCCGGCTGCCGAACCGCCGGAACATCGAGGCCCTGCTCCGGCCCCTCCTGACGGCGGACTCGCTGGCCAACGTGGCGCGGCGGGTCGCGAGCGACGAGACCCACCCGACCCTGGAGCGGCTCTCGGCCCTGGCCGTCCCGCTGATGCTGGTGCTCGGCAGCCACGACAACATCGTCAGCAACCGCAACACCCTGGACACCCTCGGCCGGGCGGGCCGCCCGCATGCCGGGTTCATGCTCCTCGGCGCCGGCCACGACATCCACGACCTGCAGTACCGCTACCTGCGCCGCGCCCTGTCCCACTTCATCGATCGGAGGCGGCCGCCTCCGCCGACCGCGAGGTTTCGCGCCCTGGATTAGCCGGGCGCTGGACCCCGCCGCCGCCGCCGACGAGCGCGGGCCTGCCGAGGGCCGTCCGCCGCCGTTCCTTCTCCACCTCGCTCGGCGGGTAGGCCCAGCCGAGCAGCGGCGTGGTCATGAAGGTCGTGACCAGGACCATGATCACCATCATCGTGAACAGCAGCGGCGAGATGATGCCGAGGTCGAGCCCGAGGTTGAGGACGATCAGTTCGATCAGGCCGCGGGTGTTCATGAGGATGCCGACGGCCGAGGATTCGCGCCAGGTGAGGCCGGTGAGGCGGGCCGCGGCGGCCGTGGCGCCGAACTTCGCCGCGCAGGCGACGGCGACGATCAGCGCGCACGTGATCCAGTCATGGAGCGAGCCGAGCAGCCCGAACTGCGTGTGCAGGCCGCTATGGGCGAAGAACAGCGGCAGCAGGAACACCACCGCCATGTCCTCGATCCTGCCGATCAGCGCTTCGGGCCAGCCGCCGTCCCGCGGCATGACGGCGCCGAGCAGGAAGGCCCCGAACAGCGCGTGGATGCCGATCAGCTCCGTCGTCCAGGCCGAGGCGAGCACCAGCAGGAAGACCGAGGCGACGACGCCGCGGGTCGGCCCGCCATGGCTGGCGGCGTGCCGGCCGAGCCGGGCCAGCACCGGCCTGACCACCAGCACCATCACGCCGATGAAGACGCCCGCGAACAGCGTCGTCCAGGCCGCGTCCGCCACGCCGGAAACCCGCACGAACGAGACCACGAAGGCCAGGATGCACCAGGCGGCGACGTCGCCGACGGCGGCGCAGGCGATCGTGATGGATCCGATCTTCGAGCGCAGCATCCCGCGCTCGGTCAGGATGCGGGCGAGCACCGGGAACGCGGTGATGCTCATCGCCACGCCCATGAACAGCATGAACGAGCCCTCGCCGACGCGGCCGTCGGACAGGCGCGGATACAGGTACAGGGCCAGCAGCGCGCCCAGCGCGAACGGGACGACGATGCTGGAGCCGCTGATCAGGGCGGAGCTCCGGCGCCGTCCGCGCAGCAGGTCGGGGTCGAGTTCGAGGCCGATCAGGAACATGAAGAAGATCAGCCCGATCTGGCTGAACAGGTGCAGCAGCGGCATCGATTCGGAAGGGAACAGCGCGGCCTGCGCCTCGGGGAACGCGGCGCCGAGCAGCGACGGCCCCAGCATGATGCCGGCGACCACCTCCGCGATCACCATCGGCTGGCCGATCCTGCGGGTGAGCAGGCCGATCGCCTGCGACGCCCCGATGATCGCGACGGCCTGGGCGATGAACAGCATCAGCGGGTTGGTGAGCAGTCCGCCAGTCATCGGCGCGTCGTCTCCCGGAGCGGGGCCGTCCATGTCATGCGCGAAACGGTCCCGCCCCACGGCTCCGAATTGGAAACTTTATACGGGCTTTAGGGATATAAACACGTTACGACGCGACATTCTGTTGCTCGTGTTTGATAACAGCCTTGACGCACGTCGGCAAGGTCTGCATCAATGTTGAAAGTTAGCCATCAAGCCGCGGAACGATCCCTGAACCGATGTTCGCGCCGCGGCACCGCGCGGATTTCAATTCTGTATTCGTGACGCGGCGTCCACCGGCCGGCCGGAGGCGGTCTCCTGAAACCAGGGAAAACAGAAGAGGGTGCAATGACGATTCAGGCACAGCAGGTATCCCCGGGCTCGTTCTTCCTGACCAGGGACGAGTTGGCCGATTTCCACACCCGGGGTTTCCTCGGCCCGTTCACGCTCTTCGAGCCCGAGGAGATGAAGGCCAACTGGAAGCGCGAGCGCCTGCAGCTCTTCGACCGCAGCAAGGTGCCCTATCCCGACGCCAAGCCGGGCACCGGCGTCTACGACTACGACCGCCATCTCGACAACGGCTTCCTGGCCGACGTCGTCTGCCGGCCGGAGATCGTGCACAGGATGTCCAGCATCCTCGGCCCCGACGTGATCTGCTGGCGCTCGGAGTTCTTCCCGAAATACCCCGGCGATGAGGGGACGGACTGGCACCAGGCCGACACCTTCGGCGGCGGCGACGGCGTGCCCCACATCGTCTGGCCCGACGGATCGGATTTCGGCGGCGCGCTCACGATCTGGATGGCGATGACCGACGCCACCGAGGAGACCGCCTGCATGCAGTTCATCCCCGGCACGCAGCGCACCATGTACTACGACGAGAGCAAGGGCATGCACTACGACCCCAGCCGGGTCAACCAGAAGGAGGTGAACGGCGTGCTCCGCGGCTTCTTCGGGTACGACTGGCGGGAGATCCAGGTCGACCCGAACTGGGAGCCGGACGAGTCCAAGGCGGTGTCGGTGCCGTGCCGGGCGGGCCAGTTCATCATCTTCTGGTCGACGCTGATGCACGCCTCGCTGCCCCATCTCGGCAAGTCGAAGGAGATGCGCCTCGGCTTCGCCGCGCGCTACGTCCCGACCTCGGTCACGGTCTACGAGGCGATGAAGGAGAGCAACGTCGTCACCGAGCTGGGCGGCAGCTTCTCGCTCGACAATTTCGGCACGGTGCTCGTCTCGGGACGCGACGAGTACGGCCACAACCGCATGCGCACCGAGACCACCCGCGGCAAGCCCTTCTCCAACGCCAACCCGCGCTGACACGGACACCTCCTCTCCCGCGTGTGCGGGAGAGGAGGTGTTCCCCCCGTCGGCGGTCCCGGAATGCGCCCACGGATGCCTTGTTCCCCCGCCGTGCTGTGGTACAACGCGGTTCGGACCGTTCCTTCCGGGGGATCACGCCCATGACCGCCAACGCCGTTCGCACCGAGACGGATTCCTTCGGGCCCATCGACGTACCGGCCGACCGCTACTGGGGCGCCCAGACCCAGCGCTCGCTGCGGAACTTCAAGATCGGGACCGAGCGCATGCCCGCACCCCTCGTGCGCGCGCTCGGCATCCAGAAGAAGGCGTCCGCCCTGGCCAACATGGCGCTCGGCGCGCTCGACCCCCGCCTGGGCCAGGCGATCGTCGATGCGGCCGAGGAGGTCGTCGACGGCACCCTGATCGACCATTTCCCGCTCGTGGTCTGGCAGACCGGCTCCGGCACCCAGACCAACATGAACGCCAACGAGGTGATCGCGAACCGCGCGATCGAGATCCTCGGCGGCGAGCTGGGCAGCAAGACGCCGGTCCATCCCAACGACCACGTCAACATGGGGCAGTCGTCGAACGACAGCTTCCCCACCGCCATGCACATCGCCGCGGTCGAGCAGATCCACCACGAGCTGGTCCCCTCGCTGGAGCACCTGCACGCCGCGATGCAGGCGAAGGCCGGCCAGTTCGCCGGGATCGTGAAGATCGGCCGCACGCATCTCCAGGACGCGACACCGCTCACGCTCGGCCAGGAGTTCTCCGGCTACGCGACCCAGCTCCGCTACGCGGTCCAGCGGGTGCAGTCGGCGCTGCCCCGCCTCCTGCAGCTAGCACAGGGCGGAACGGCGGTCGGCACCGGCCTCAACGCGCGCAAGGGCTTCGCCGAGGAGTTCGCGCGCCAGGCCGAGCACGTGACGGGCCTGCCCTTCGTGACCGCGGAGAACAAGTTCGAAGCGCTCGCCGCCCACGACGCGCTGGTCGAGGCGCATGGGCAGCTCGCGACCGTCGCCGCCTCCTTGATGAAGATCGCGAACGACCTCCGCCTGCTCGGCTCGGGCCCGCGCTGCGGCATCGGCGAGATCTCGCTGCCCGAGAACGAGCCCGGCTCCTCGATCATGCCCGGCAAGGTCAACCCGACCCAGTCCGAGGCCATGACCATGGTCTGCGCCCAGGTGCTGGGCAACCAGACCACGATCACGGTCGCCGGCGCGTCCGGCCATCTGGAGCTGAACGTCTTCAAGCCCGTCATCATCAACGCGTTCCTGCAGTCGGTGCGCCTCCTGGCGGACGCCTGCCGCAGCTTCGCCGACAACGCCGTCGTCGGCATCGAGGCCAACGAGGACCGCATCGCCCGTTTCCTGGAGGAATCGCTGATGCTGGTGACCGCCCTCAACCCCCATATCGGCTACGACGCCGCGGCGAAGATCGCGAAGAAGGCCCATGCCGAGGGCACGACCCTGAAGGAGGCGGGCGTGGCGCTCGGCCTGCTGACGGGCGAGCAGTTCGACCAGTGGGTCCGCCCCCGCGACATGATCGGCCCGCGCTGAACGCCCGTTCCGGACCGCCCGTGCCCGCCCCCGCCCCCTCTAATGCTTCCGTCCGCAAGCGCTCGGTGACCGTCTCCGGCCACCAGACCAGCATCTCGCTGGAGGAGGCGTTCTGGGAGGGGCTGAGGGAGGTCGCGGCCGGGGAAGGGGTCTCGGTCAACGCGATGGTGGAGCGCATCGACGAGGCGCGGACGGGCAACCTGTCCAGCGCGATCCGCGTGTTCGTCCTGGAGCGGCTGCGCCGTCGGGACCCGGCCCCGTGACCGCCTGGCTCCCCGCCGACGCGACCCTCCTCGACGCCGTCGCCTTCGTCTGGTTCGTCGCGCTGTGGGGGACCTACAACGTCGTGATGGACCGGTTCCTGTCCCGCCTGCCGGTGATGAACCGTCAGATGGCCCTGGTGCGCCGGGTCTGGATGGAGCGGTTCCTCGACCGCGACAACCGCATCATGGACGGCCAGCTCCTCGGCCACACGATCGGCAGCGTCACCTTCTTCGCCTCGACGACGATGCTGGTCGTCGCCGGCATCGTCGGCGTCCTGGGCGCGGTGGACGCCGCCTACGAGGTCGTGATGCATCTGGGCTTCACGGCGCGGACCTCGAAGGCGTTCTTCGAGCTGAAGCTCCTGCTGCTGGTCGCGATCCTCGCCTACGCGTTCTTCAAGTTCACCTGGGCGCTCAGGCAGTACAACTATACCTGCGCGCTGCTCGGCAGCGCCCCGCTCGGGCCGCTGGACGAGGCGACGCGCCGCGCCGTCGCCGGCACCCTCTCGGACGCCATCTCGGCGTCGATCGGCGCCTTCAACGGCGGGCTGCGCTCCTACTACTTCGCGCTGGCGGCGCTCACCTGGTTCATCCAGCCCTGGGCGTTCATGGCGGCCACGGCCTGGGTCGTGGGCCTGCTGCTGTACCGCCAGCTCGCGTCGAAGTTCTTCCATGCCGTGAAGCGCCACGGCATGCTGGTGGGACCGGATCGGGGAGACGCCGACCGTTCCTGAAGGGAGCCCGCGATGCCCAGCCGCGACCCCATGGTGGAACTCGCCACGCACGAGGTGGCCAACCAGCCCCCGGACTTCGCCGGGCGCAACCTGTACCTGACCGACCTCGCGCTGCGCGAGGCGGTCCACAGGGAAGGGGCGGGCTGGGCGGAGCACGACCTGGCATCGCTCGGCGAGGAGGCCGGCGGCGAGCGGGTGCTCGAGCTGGGCGACCTCGCGAACCGCTGCCCGCCGGAGCTGCGCGCCTTCGACCGCTTCGGCCGCCGCGTCGACGAGGTGCGCTTCCATCCAGCCTATCACGAGCTGATGTCGCTGGCGGTCGGCCACGGCATCCATTCCGTCGCCTGGACCGCGGGGCGGCCGGGCGGGCACGTCGCCCATGCCGCGAAGGGCTATCTCCTGGCGCAGGCGGAGGCCGGCGTCCTGTGCCCGGTCGTGATGACCCATGCCGTGGTGCCGGTGCTGCGCCGCCAGCCGGAGCTGGAGGCCTGGCTGCCGCGCGTGCTCTCGGACCGCTACGATCCCCGCGCGGTCCCGGCCGAGGAGAAGGCCGGCGCGACCTTCGGCATGGCGATGACCGAGAAGCAGGGCGGTTCGGACCTGCGCGCCAACGCGACCCGCGCCTGGCCGATCGACGGCGCCGGCGCCGGGCGGGAATACCTGCTGACCGGGCACAAATGGTTCTGCTCCGCGCCGATGTCGGACGCGTTCCTGACGCTCGCCCAGGCCGACGGCGGCCTGTCCTGCTTCCTCGTGCCGCGCTGGCAGCCGGACGGCAGCCGCAACCCCTTCCTCATCCAGCGCCTGAAGGACAAGCTCGGCAACCGCTCCAACGCCTCGGCGGAGATCGAGTACAACGACACCTGGGCCGTGATGGTCGGCGAGGAGGGGCGCGGCGTCCCCACCATCATCGAGATGGTCCACGAGACGCGTCTCGGTACCACCTTCGCCGCCGCCGGGCTGATGCGCATGGCGCTGGCCCAGGCACTCCACCACACCAGCCACCGTACCGGCTTCGGCCGGCTCCTGGTCCGCCAGCCGTTGATGCGCAGCGTCCTGGCCGACCTCGCGATCGAATCGGAAGCCGCGACCGCGCTGTCGCTGCGCGTCGCGCGCGCCTTCGGCCGGGAAGGGGAGGCGCCCCCCTTCTCGCGCCTGGCGGTGGCCGTGGCGAAGTACTGGCTCAACAAGCGGTGCCCGGCCTTCGTCTGCGAGGCGCTGGAATGCCACGGCGGGGCCGGCTACGTCGAGGAGTCGCCCCTGCCGAGGCTCTACCGCGAAGCGCCCCTCAACGGCATCTGGGAGGGGTCGGGCAACGTGATCTGCCTCGACGTCCTGCGGACCATGGACCGCGAGCCGGAGGCCACGGCCGCCCTGTTCGACGAGCTGGACGCGGCCCGCGGCGCCGATGCCCGGCTGGACCGCTGGGTCCACCGGCTGAAGGACCTGCTCGCCGACCGCGCCGGGCTGGAGGTGCGGGCGCGCCTGCTGGTCGAGCACCTGGCCCTGGCGCTCCAGGCGTCCCTGCTGGTCCGCCACGCGCCGACCGCGGTCGCCGACGCCTTCTGCGCCTCGCGCCTGGGCGGCGACTGGGGCCGCTGCTTCGGCACGCTGCCCCCCGACACCGACTTCGACGCCATCATCGCCCGCGCCTTGGGCGCATGAAGCTCACCCGATCGGATATTCCCTCTCCCTCCGGGAGAGGGAAGGGGCCCATGCGAAGCATGGGAAGGGTGAGGGACGCCGGCCTCCCAGTAACGGAGAACGGCTTTACTCCACCGCTCAGCTCTTGAAGACCGACTGCGCCCCCTCGGCTGCGCGGCGCTTCGCGGCGACCGCCTCCTCGGCCCGCGTGATTTCCGCCCTCAGCGCCGCGACGTAATCACCGAGTTCGGCGATCGACATGCCGCTCAGGTCCTTCGGCTTCGGCTTCTGGGTGCGGGGTTCCGGGTCGTCGAAGAAGCTCATCGCATGGTCCTCCGGCTCGGTGGCTGGCTTGTAAGTGAACCCCTCTCCGGCTATGTGTGCAAGGCAAGAAACTTGCGTGAAGGAGGCGCGCGCATGACCGGACCGCAAATCGAAACCCTGCCCGAGACCATGACCGCGGTCGAGATCGCCCGGCCCGGCGGCCCCGAGGTGCTGCGGCCCGCGACGCGGCCCGTGCCCCGGCCGGGCCCGGGCGAGGTGCTGATCCGGGTCGCGGCCGCGGGCGTGAACCGGCCCGACGTGATGCAGCGCGAGGGGCGGTACGATCCGCCCCCGGGCTCGTCCGACCTGCCGGGCCTCGAGGTCGCGGGCACCGTCGTGGCGCTGGGCGAGGGCGTCGGCTCGGTCTCGCTCGGGGACCGCGTCTGCGCGCTGGTCGCGGGCGGCGGCTATGCCGAGTACTGCGTAGCACCGGTCCCGCAGGTCCTGCCGGTGCCGGCCGGCTTCGACATGGTGCGCGCCGCCGCCGTGCCGGAGACCTACTTCACGGTCTGGACCAACGTCTTCGAGCGCGGCCGCCTCGCCGCGGGCGAAAGCCTCCTGGTCCATGGCGGGTCGAGCGGCATCGGGACCACGGCGATCCAGCTCGCGGTCGCCTTCGGCGCGCGCGTGTTCGCGACCGCGGGCACGGCCGAGAAATGCCGCGCCTGCGAGGCGCTCGGCGCCGAGCGCGCGATCGACTACCGGACCGAGGACTACGGCGCGGTCGTGAAGGAGCTGACCGGGGGCAGGGGCGTCGACGTCGTGCTCGACATGGTCGGCGGCGACTACGTCCAGCGCGACATCGACTGCATGGCGGTCGAGGGCCGGCACGTCAGCATCGCGTTCCTCGGCGGCCCCAAGGTGACGCTGAACCTCTATCCGCTGATGACCAAGCGCCTGACGCTGACCGGCTCGACGCTCAGGCCGCGTTCGGTCGAGCAGAAGGGCGCGATCGCGGCGGCGCTGCGCGAGAAGGTCTGGCCGCTGTTCGAATCGGGAAAGCTCGGCCCGGTGGTCCATTCGACCTTCCCGCTCGCCGACGCGGCGAAGGCGCACGCGCTGATGGAATCGAGCGGGCACATCGGGAAAATCGTCCTCTCCTCTGGCCTCTGACCAAAGAATCGTCGATATACGTCGGTGATCCCATATATTTGGGGGAATCGCACAGCCGAAGTCGGGATCGATTGCGGCGGGCGCGCTCCGGCGCGCCGCGCACTGGGAAACTATCGTTCGTTGGAGGACCGATGCCACTGCCATTGATGCCGAAGGCGACCGCCGTGTGGCTGGTCGAGAACACCGCGCTGAGCTTCGACCAGATCGCCGCCTTCTGCGGGCTGCACAAGCTCGAGGTTCAGGCCATCGCCGATGGCGAGGTCGCGGTCGGCATGGTCGGCCTCGACCCGGTCGCCAACGGCCAGCTCACGAAGGAGGAGATCGAGCGCTGCGAGCAGGACCCGGCCGCGCGCCTGCGCCTCCTCCTCCAGGACCTGCCGCAGCCGGTGCCGCGCTCCAAGGGGCCGCGCTACACGCCCGTCACCAAGCGCGGCGACAAGCCCGACGCCATCGCCTGGCTGCTGAAGACCCATCCCGAGCTTTCCGACGCCCAGGTCTGCCGCCTGATCGGGACGACCAAGCCGACCATCCAGGCCGTGCGCGACAAGACGCATTGGAACGCGCAGAACATCAAGCCGCGCCATCCGGTCCAGCTCGGCCTGTGCACGCAGCGCGAGCTCGACGAGGCCCTGTCCAGCGTGCCCCGGTCGCGCATGCCGGCGCGGCCATCCGAGGACAGCTCCGAGGAGGTCGGCGAGAACGCGGAGTGACGTCCGCGGCCCGGGGCGCCGGTTAGGCCGTCCCGGTTCGGCCGCTCAGCCGGTTCGGCCGCGTCCGGGGACGGCCGCTCAGTGCGGCCCGGCGGCCTGCCCGCGATGGGCGAGACGCTCGATCTCGTCCTTCAGCCGGAGCTTCTCCCGCTTGATCCTGGCGACGCTGGCCGCATCGGGCTGCGGTCGGCGGGCTTCGGCCTTCAGCTCGCTTTCGAGCTCCGCGTGCCTGGTCTTCAGCGAGAAGATGCGCTCCGCAAACGGCATAGCCTTCCTCCGTGCGTGGACGTCGGACCCCCATCGTACTAGATGTTCTGACATGAGCCACCCTCGGCGCTTCATGGTCGGCATCGGCGGCACCTCCGGCACCATCCACGGCGTCCGCATCCGCGCGGGCGGCCGGCCGGACGGTGGCCCTCCGGCCGTCGGTGCTATAGGCTGAGGCATGACCACTGGCTCCTCCATCCTGTCGCCGGAAACGCAGGCAGCCCCCCAGGCGGCCGGCAGCGACTTCGCGCAGGCGCTGCTCGACCGGATGCGCGACGCGGCCTACGCGCTCGACGCGAACTGGCGCTTCGTCGCGTTCAACGCCGCCTGCGAGCGCCATTTCGGCGTCGGCCGGGCCGAGGTGCTGGGCCGCGACATCCGCGACGCGCTGCCGGGCGTCCTGGACGGGGAGCTGGAGCGCGAGTACCGCAAGGCCATGCAGGAGCGCCGCGAGCTCGAGATCGAGTTCGACTCGCGCGTCGACCCCTCGATCCGGGTGAGCGCGCGCCTCTTCCCGCTGGGCGACGGCATCGGCGCCGTGATCCACGACCTGACCCGCGACAGGGCGCTCGAGGCGGCCCTGCGCCACAGCGAGACCGGCCTGCGCCGGCTGGTCGAATCGAACATCGTCGGCATCATGGTCTCGGATGCCGCCGGCGGGATCCTCGAAGCGAACGAGGCGTTCCTGTCCCTCATCGGCCGCGACCGCCGCGACCTGGATGCCGGCCGGCTGAACTGGCGGGAACTGACGCCGCCCCATCTCCTGGACCGGGACGACGCCGCGATCGCCGACGCGCTGCGGCAGGGTGCGTGCCGGCCGTTCGAGAAGGAGTACCTGCACGCGGACGGAAGCGTCGTCCCGGTTCAGATCGCGTTCACGCCGCTCCCCGGCCGGGGCGAGCGCTTCATCTGCGTCATCCTCGACCTGACCGAGCGCCGGCGTTCGGAAGCGGCGCTGCGCAAGAGCGAGGCGCGCTACCGCGCCGTCTTCGAGCAGGCCGCCGTCGGCGTCGAGTGGCTGTCGCTCGACGGCCGGATCATCGACGCGAACGGCCGCCTCTGCGCGATGCTGGGCTACGAGCGGGACGAGATCATCGGCCGGGCCTCGCGCGACCTGACCCATCCCGACGACCGCGGCGAGCTGGACCGGCTGCTGGCGCGCCTGCTGACGGGCGAGATCGACAGCTACGCGATCGACAAGCGGTACCTGCGCAAGGACGGCAGCCCGGTCTGGATCCGCGTGACCTCGTCGCTCGCGGGCAACGACGCGGGGCTGCACCGCATCTCGATCGTCGAGGACGTGACGGAGCGCAAGCGCGCCGAGCGCTCGCTCAGCGAGCGGGAAGCCCAGCTTTCCGCCATCTTCGAGCAGGCGACGGTCGGCCTCGCCCAGACCGATCTCGACGGCAGGTTCGTCCTCGTGAACGACCGCTACTGCGAGCTGGTGGGCCGCTCGCGCGCGGAGCTGATCGGCCTGGGCGTGCAGGACGTCACCCATCCCGACGACGTGCCCCGCAACGTGGAGATGATCGCCAGGTCGGTGGAGACCGGCGCCCCCTTCGCGATCGAGAAGCGCTACGTCCGGCCGGACGGCAGGATCGTGTGGGTCCACAACAACGTGACCATCGTCCGCGGGGGCGACGGCGAGCCCAGGGGCATCGTCGCGGTCTGCCTGGACGTCTCGGAGCGCCGGGCGGCGGACGAGCGCCAGCGCCTGCTGATGCGCGAGGTCGACCACAGGGCGAAGAACGCGCTGGCGGTGGTGCAGGCACTGGTCCGCCTCACGCGGGCCGAGACGCAGGAAGGGTTCGTGAGCGCGGTGGAGGGGCGGGTCGCGGCGCTGGCCCGGACCCACACGCTGCTCGCCAAGGCCCAGTGGAGCGGGGTCGAGCTGACCTCGCTGCTGGAGACGGAACTGGCCCCCTACGGCTCGGGCGAGCGGGAGAGCGTCGCCCTGGACGGGCCTGCGGCCTGGCTGGTGCCGGACGCGGTCCAGCCCCTCGGCATGATCTTCCACGAGCTCGCGACCAACGCGGCCAAGTACGGCGCGCTGGCGGCGGCGACCGGAAAGGTCCGCATCTCCTGGAAGCGCGATCCCACCACCTCCGGGCTCGAGCTGTCCTGGGACGAGAGCGGCGGGCCGGACTGCGCCGCTCCGGCCCGCCACGGCTTCGGCAGCACGCTGGTGGAGCGCAACGTGCGCCATCTCGGCGGCCGGATCGAGACCGAGTGGCGGCCGGAGGGCCTGCGCCTGACCCTGCGCCTGCCGGCCCGGCTGCTGACCTTCCCGCGCGACGTCGCCCCGGCCGAGCCCCGGCCGGCCGTGCCCGCCGCCCGGCGGCTCGACGGCCGGCGGGTCCTCGTCGTCGAGGACGAGACGACGCTGGCCCTGATGGCCGAGCGCATCCTGGCCGATCTCGGCTGCGTGCCGGTCGGCGTCGCGACGACGCTCACCGACGCGATCCGGCTCGCCAGTTCCGAAGACATCGACATGGCCATACTGGACGTCAACCTGCGCGGCCGGTCGGTGCAGCCGGTCGCCGAGGTCCTGCGCGAGCGCGGCATTCCCTTCCTGTTCGCGACCGGCTACGGCCAGGTCGACTGGGAAAGCGGCCAGACGCCGATCCTGCGCAAGCCCTTCCAGCACGACGACCTCGCGCGCGCCCTCTTCCAACTGGACCAGGGGCAGCCCGACCAGGGGCAGCCCGACCAGGGGCGCTGACCCGGGCTCAGGCAGCACCTTCCTGCGCCGCGGCGAGCGCCGCCTCGACCAGCAGGTCGATGGCGGCACGGTCCGCGTCCGCGTGCGGCGCGCACAGGGCTTCCAGGTTGGCGCGGGCGGCGTCGCCGTCCGGCCGGGCGGCGCGGTCCAGCGGACAGCGCTGGTGCAGCGCGTCCAGCTCGATCCGCTCGGCCTCGATCTCGATTTCCTGCAGGCGCCGGCGCAGCGCGGCGCTCGCGGCGCCCGGGGCCGGGGGCGGGCCCTCCTTCAGGCGCCGGCGGACGGTCCTCAGCGGCTCGACCACCTCGGCCGCCCAGGGCCCGGCCAGCGACCGCAGCGCCGAGAGCCGGCCCGGGTCCAGCCGGGTCGCGCAGGCGGCTCCCGCCCACAGCGCGAACAGCACCAGGACCACGTCGGCGCCGCGGCGGTTCTGCAGGTCGAGGCAGGCCGGCGCGGCCCCCGGCCGGCCATAGACCGCGAGCGCGAAGCGCCAGGGCCCCTCCGCATCCGCGCCGGCGCGGTCCATCGCGACGGCTCAGTCGCCGAGGCAGATGCCGAGGCCGCGGGCGGTGCGGACCAGCGCGCCGTCCAGCTCGACCTCGTTGTAGTCGGCGATCGCGTCCTCCAGCGGCACGTCCACCACCTGCCGGTTCTGCCACGCGACCATGCGGTCGAACTTGCCGGCGGCGATCAGGTCGACGGCATGCACTCCGAACGCCGAGGCGATCAGCCGGTCGCGCGGGCTCGGCATGCTGCCGCGCTGCACGTGGCCGAGCACGGTGACCCGGGTCTCGGCCCCGGTCGCGGCGGCGATCTGCTCGCCGATGTAGTCGCCGATCCCGCCGAAGCGCTTCTGGCCGCCGGTGAACTCGCGCTGCAGCTCCTTGCCGTCGGCCGTGCGCACCGCCTCCGAGACGACGACCAGCGCGAAGTTGCGGCCCTGCTGGCGGACCTGGCGGATCTTGTCGGCGACGGACTCGATCCGGTACGGGATCTCCGGGATCAGGATCACGTCGGCGCCGCCGGCGATGCCGGCCGCGACCGCGATGTGGCCGGCGTCCCGGCCCATCACCTCCAGCACCATGACGCGGGCGTGGCTGGCCGCGGTCGGCTGCAGGCGGTCCAGCGCCTCGGTCGCGACGGCGACCGCGGTGTCGAAGCCGATCGCCGTCTCCGTCAGCCCCACGTCGTTGTCGATCGTCTTGGGGATGCCGACCAGGTTGATGCCGCCCTGTGCTGCGAGGCGGCGCAGGATCGCGAAGCTGCCGTCGCCGCCGATGCCGATCAGCGCGTCCAGGCCCAGCTCGCGGTAGCCGCCGATGATCTCGACGCTGCGGTCCCTGACGGTGCCGTCGGCCATCGGGAAGGCGAAGGGGTCGCCCTTGTTGGTCGTGCCCAGGATCGTGCCGCCGAGGCGCATCATCGTCCCGCTGACCATGCCGAGGTCGAGGACGTCGTAGCGCACCGGCCGCGCGAGCAGGCCCATCGTGCCCTCGCGGATGCCGACCACCTGCCAGCCATAGGTCAGGGTCGCCCGGTGCACCGCGGCCCGGATCACCGCGTTGAGCCCGGCGCAGTCGCCGCCGCTGGTCAGGATGCCGATGCGCTTCTCGCTACTCATGATGCCTTCCTGTTCGCCTTCGGTCCGCTACCCAAAATACGCGTACCCGCCGAAACCGGGCAGCTAATCTCTCACCGGACCATCGGTTTTCTGATATAAGACCGCCCGCACGGGTAACGAGTCCCCGTGATCGTGCTCGAGGACGCATGAGGTAATGAACGAACAGGACCTGCTTCGCCAGAAGCTAGCGGAGCTGAAAAGCGAGCACCGCGACCTCGACGACGTCATCGCCCGGCTCGGCGACCAGCCGGCATCCGACCAGCTTCAGCTCCAGCGGCTGAAGAAGCGCAAGCTCGCGCTGAAGGACCTGATCGCCCGCGTCGAGAGCCGCCTGCTCCCGGACATCATCGCGTGAACGCCGCCGGCATTCCCGAATCGGGCCGACGCCGATCTTGAACCCTGCGGGCGGATTCCTATAATCCGCGCTTTCCTCGCGACCGGGTGCCCCGCCGTGACCAGCGCCGTTACCAGCAACGACCCCGACGCCCCATCGCCGCTCGTCGGCATCATCATGGGCAGCCAGTCCGACTGGGAGACCATGCGGCACGCGGCCGAGGTGCTCGCGGAACTGGCCGTCCCCTTCGAGGCGCGCATCGTCTCCGCCCACCGGACGCCGCACCGCCTGTACGACTACGCGGCCGCGGCCCGCGGGCGCGGCCTGAAGGTGATCGTCGCCGGCGCCGGCGGTGCCGCGCACCTGCCCGGGATGGCGGCGGCGATGACGCCGCTGCCGGTATTCGGCGTCCCGGTCGAAAGCAAGGCGCTCAAGGGGATGGACAGCCTGCTGTCGATCGTCCAGATGCCGGGCGGGATACCGGTCGGCACGCTCGCGATCGGCAAGCCGGGCGCGATCAACGCGGCGCTGCTCGCCGCCGCGGTGCTGGCGCTCGGCGACGAGGCGCTCGCGGCCCGGCTCGATGCCTGGCGGGCGCGCCAGACCGACGCCGTGGCACTCCTGCCGGCGGACGGACCGTGAGCGCGCGGCGCACCGTCGCCTCCGGCGGCACCATCGGCATGCTCGGCGGCGGCCAGCTCGGCCGGATGACGGCGATGGCCGCCGCCCGGCTCGGCTACCGCACCCATGTCTTCACGCCGGAGGCCGACAGCCCCTGCGCCCAGGTGTCGGCGGCGCAGACCGTGGCCGGCTACGACGACCGCGACGCGCTGGCCCGCTTCGCGCAGGCCTGCGACGTCGTCACCCTGGAATGGGAGAACATCCCCGTCGACACCGTCGCCTTCCTCGCCGGGCTGGTCCCGGTCCATCCCGGCGCCGGCGTGCTCGCCGTCACCCAGGACAGGGCGCTGGAGAAGGGCTTCGTCAACCGCCAGGGCGTCGCGACCGCGCCCTGGCGCCCGGCCGGCAGCGCCGCGGAGGCCGTCGCCGCCGCGTCCGAGCTGGGGCTGCCCGCAATCTTGAAGACCGCGCGCCTGGGCTATGACGGCAAGGGCCAGGTCAGGCTGGCGCCCGGCGACGACGTCGCCGCGGCCTGGTCGGCGCTGGGCGGGGTCGACTGCGTCCTGGAAGGCTTCGTCGACTTCGCCTGCGAGGTGTCCGTCGTCGTCGCGCGCGGCCAGGACGGGGCGCTCGCGGCCTATCCCGCCGTCGAGAACCGCCACCGCGACGGCATCCTCGCCCGGACGCTCGCCCCGGCCTCGCTCGATCCGGCGCTCCTCGCCGAGGCGGAGGCGGTCGCGCGCCGCCTGGTCGAGGCGCTGGACCTCGTCGGCGTGCTCGCGGTCGAGATGTTCGTGACGCGCGGCGGCAGGGTCCTCGTCAACGAGCTGGCGCCCCGCCCGCACAATTCCGGGCATTGGACCATCGACGCCTGCGCCACCAGCCAGTTCGAGCAGCTCGTGCGCGCGGTCTGCGGCCTGCCGCTCGGCGCGCCCGAGGCGCACAGCGACGCCGTGATGGACAACCTGATCGGCCTGGAGGCCGAGCGCTGGCCCGAACTGGCCGCCTCCCCGGGCGCCTGCCTGCACCTCTACGGCAAGGCGCAGGCGCGCCCCGGCCGCAAGATGGGCCACGTCACCCGGCTGTTCCCCAAGGGGCAGGCCGGCCGCTAGCCTACCCCTTACCTCCCAGGTAGTTGCGGGCCGGAGCCCGCCGGCAATAGCGTCCCCCCACTTCCGGAACCCACGCCGTCCCCGGCCGCGACGCCAGCGTTCGCGCCGAGGCGGCGTGCCCGTTCCGCCAAGCAGATGGAGGATAAGCTCGTGGTCGACTCACCTTTCCCGCGTCTCGGCAGGCTTGTCCTCGCCCTGTCGCTTTCGGCGGCGGTCCCGGCCGCAAGCGCCTTCGCGGCCGACCCGACCGCGCCGCCGGGCAGCGAGGAACGCGTGCGCGTACGCGACCTCTACCCCCTGATCACCACGCCCGCCCTGTTCGAGGCGCGCGACTTCTACGTGAAGCATTTCGGATTCGAGGTCCTGTTCGAAGCGGGCTGGTTCGTCTACCTGTCCGGCCCTGCCGACGGCGACACGCGGGGAGCGACGCTGGCCTTCATGCATCCGGACCACCCGTCGAACCCTCCCGGCCCGGAGACCTTCGACGGCCGCGGCATGATCCTGACGGTCGAGGTGGCCGATGCCCGCGCCATGTTCGACCGCCTCGTCGCGGAGGGTGCCCCGATGGTGCATCGGCTGACCGACGAGGCCTGGGGGCAGCGCCGCTTCATGACGCGCGACCCGGCGGGAGTGCTGGTCGACGTCGTCCAGCAGATCGAGCCCCGGCCGGGCTTCTGGAAGCGCTACCCCGCGCCCGCCCGGTAGCCGGAGCACGGCGCGCCGTCCCTCCGGGAAATTTTTTCGCAGGCACGGTCGGATGCGCGCATCCCCGACCGTCCTTGGATCGACCGACCTGCCACGAGACGACGCAGCCGCGCGAGCGGCGAGGGGACACCATGCTGAAATCGATGCTTTGCGCGACGCTTGCCGCCGTCGCGCTTTGCGCGACCGCCGCCACGCAGGCCGCCGCGCAGGCCGAGGCCGGGAAGACCGGCCGTCACGAGATCCGCGGCGTCGACTACTACTACGAGATCCACGGCGAGGGCGAACCGCTCCTGCTGCTCCATGGCGGGCTCGGCTCGACCGGCATGTACGCGCCGGTCCTGCCGATGCTGACCGAGGGCCGCGAGGTGATCGCCGTCGACCTCCACGGCCACGGGCGCACGCCGCTCGGCGACCGCCCGATCGCGATGGCCGACATCGGCGCCGACCTGGCCGCGTTGACGGCGGCTCTCGGCTACGACCAGGTGGACGTGCTGGGATATTCCTTCGGTGCCTG
Source organism: Arenibaculum sp. (assembly GCF_035998295.1). Lineage (NCBI taxonomy): Bacteria > Pseudomonadati > Pseudomonadota > Alphaproteobacteria > Rhodospirillales > Azospirillaceae > Arenibaculum > Arenibaculum sp. The sequence continues at coordinate 108,053 of NZ_DASYHS010000083.1, forward strand.
GGCCGGGCTCCACATGGCCGCGGGCGCGCCCGAGAAGGTGCGCCGGCTGGTGCTGGTCTCCATGCCCTATGCCCGCGACGGCTTCTTTCCCGAGATGCTTCCCCAGCAGGCACAGCTTTCGGGCGCCGCGGCCGAGTTCATGAAGGACACGCCGATGTACCGCTCCTACGTGGCCGTGGCGCCCGACCCCGGGGAGTTCCCGAGGCTGCTCGACGAGATGGGCCGGCTGATGGCCGAGCCCTACGACTACTCGGCCCAGGTCCGGAAGCTCTCGATGCCGGTGATGCTGATCTACGGCGACGGCGACATGGTCCGGCCCGAGCACGTCGTCGAGTTCTACCGGATGCTCGGCGGCGGCTTGAAGGATGCCGGCTGGCAGCGTGAGCACATGTCCCGCAACCGCCTCGCGATCCTGCCCGATCTGACCCACTACGAGACCTTCATGGCGCCCGAGGTCTTTCGCACGGCCTTGCCCTTCCTCGACGGCGAGAGCGGCACGAAGAGCTGGGCGGAGACCGTGAAGGGCGAGTAGGTCCGCCGGGACCGGCAATCAACGACGCGGCGCTCGATGCGCCATGCAGTCACCAGGAGCTTTGCGATGATCCCCACCATCACCGCCTTCGAAGAGTCACCCGACCACGGCACGGGACAGGCGCGCGACATGCGCGTCCGCTGGGCGTTCGAGGAAGTCGGCCAGCGCTACGACGTCCGTCTCGTCTCGTTCAAGGAGATGAAGGAGCCCGCGCATCGCGCGCTTCATCCCTTCGGGCAGATCCCGACCTATGAGGAGGGCGATCTCGTCCTGTTCGAATCGGGGGCGATCATACTCCACGTCGCGCAGCGCCACGCCGGCCTGCTGCCGGACGATGCGAATGCCCGGGCGCGCGCGATCACCTGGATGTTCACCGCGCTCAACACGGTGGAGCCGCCGATCGTCGAACTCGAAGCCGCCATGCTGATGGAGAACGACAGGGCCTGGTACCAGGAGCGCCTGCCCATCCTCGACGAGCGCATCCGCGTGCGGCTGGACGATCTCTCCGCCCGCCTCGGCGATGCCGACTGGCTCGACGGCGCGTTCAGCGCCGCCGACCTGCTGATGGTGACGGTGCTGCGCAGGCTGGAGGGCACGGGCATACTCGAGGACTATCCGTCCCTCTGCGCCTATGTCGCGCGCGGCGAGGCACGGCCCGCCTACAGGCGCGCCTTCGCCGCTCAACTGGCGGTCTTCACCGGCAGGCAGCCGACCGGCTGACGAAGGTTCGCCCAGGGCTGGATGGGCGCGCCGGGCCCGTTCAGCTCCCCCGGGGCACGAGGTCGCGGTACGCGTGCCAGGAGGCATGCGCCACCAGCGGCAGCGCGACCGCGAGGCCGAGGAAGCCCGTCGCCAGCCCGGCCGCGGTGAACAGCACGATCAGCCCGGTCCAGCCGGCCATGGCCTGCCAGTTGCGCAGCACCGCGGCGACGCTGACGGCCACCGCCTCGACCACGTTCGTGTCCCGGTCCAGCAGCATCGGCAGGGACACCGCGCCGATCGCGAAGGCGACGGCGGCGAAGCCCGCGCCGACCAGCGTGCCGGTGACGAGGAAGGGCAGACCGGAGGCGGAGAAGAACACCATCTCCACGAACATGTGCAGGTCCGCCGGCGGCTGCTGCGAGAAGAACAGCGCGAACAGCAGCAGCGCCACCCGCACCCAGAACATCAGGAACAGCATCAGCACCAGCCCGATCGCCGCGATCTGGGTCGCGTTGCGGCCATAGGCCCCGAGCGCCGCGCCGAGGGAGACCGGGTACCCGTTCTCCAGCCGCCGGCTGACCTCATAGAGGCCGACGGCGACCAGCGGGCCGACGAGCATGAAGCCGCAGGCGAGCGGCAGGATCAGGTAGAACATCCCCGCCACCGCCAGGGCCCACGCCATCAGCAGGCCGGCCGCCGACAGGGCCGCGCCATAGGCGAGGCTGATCCCCGGCGCGCGGGCGAAATCCTTCCACCCCGCCGCCAGCCAGGCCCAGGGCCGGTCGAGCCCGACCCGGCCCAGGCGCAGGCCGTCCGGCGTCACGCCCGCTCCCGCGCGGGCCGGCATGCCGGCTTCGTCTGCAACGTCCATCGGTGCCTCCCTGCCGGAGCATTTCGTTCCGGCAGTATAGAGGCCCCGCTCTTGAAAATAAATCGCGCTCCGCCGGATATCTCTAGACTGAATCGTCTAGTTTCTTTCCTTCCAGGTCGCGGTTCTTCCGGGCGAGCTCATCCTTTTCCTTTTTCTTCTCTTCCTTGGTTCGGCCGAAGCGCGCGCGGTTGCGCGCGGCCTCCTCCTCGCGCTCGGTTTTCGCGCGCTGCTTGCGGAAGCGGTTCAGGTTGATCACGTCGCCCATGGCGCCTCTTCCAGGTTTTCGTGCGACCGGCCGGTGTCGCTGCCGCAAATTCGCCGCAGCCGCGCCGGAAATAGGGCCGGAAGCAATGGTGGTTTGATTAACGTTTTCTGCTTCTCTAGCTTAGCGCAGGCGGGCCGGGCCGCAAACGGCTCGAACGGGGATCGGACCATGGTGGTTGGAAGTCGGCAGGTCGCGTGAAGAAGTTGTTCATCGGATTGGCGGTGCTCCTCGTGGCCGCGGTCGCCGCCGTGCTCGTGGTGCCCAGCCTGGTCGACTGGAACCGGTACCGCGACGAGATCGCGGCGCGGGTCACCGAGGCGACCGGCCGCCAGTTGACGCTGGACGGCGAGATCGACCTGGCGCTGCTGCCGCGGCCGACCCTGAAGGTGACCGGCGCGCGCATCTCGAACGTCCCCGGCGCGCAGGAGGCCGAGATGGCGCGCCTGCGCCAGCTCGACGTGCGCGTCGCGCTGATGCCGCTGCTGTCCGGCACGGTCCAGGTCCGCAGCATCACTCTGGTCCAGCCCGAGATCGTGCTCGAAGTGCTCGAGGACGGGCGGCGCAACTGGGATTTCGCGACCGGCCCCGAGGCCGCGCCGCGCCGCATGGCCGAGCGCGGCCTGCTCGACTCGGTCAGCCTCGACCGCGTCTCGATCGAGGACGGCACGGTCGTCTACCGCAACGCGGTGACCGGCACGCTGGAGCGCTTCGAATCCGTCGACGCGACGGTCGTCGCCGGCAGCTTGGCCGGCCCGTTCCAGATCCAGGGCACCTTGAGCGCGCGCGGCGTGCCGCTCGCGGTCGAGATGTCGGCCGGACGGATCGGCGAGGGCGGCGCCTTGCCGCTGCGGACCACCGTCGGCCTGTCCGGCACCGACGCGGCGCTGCGCTTCGCGGGGATCGTCACCACGGGATCGGCGCCCAGGCTGCAGGGCGACCTCAAGGCGGAGGGGACGGACCTGCGCGGCCCGGCCGCCGCCCTGCTGACGGCGGCCGGCCAGATCCCGGCCGACGCGATGCCGGCGCTGGTCGGCCAGCCCTTCAACCTGCGCACCGCCGTCAACGCCTCGATGCAGCTCGTCGAGCTGAACGCGATCGAGGGCCGGGTCGGCGACACCCACGGGACCGGCACCGTCCGCATCCATCCCGGAGAGCCTGACCGCGCCGAGATCTCGCTGGGCTTCAACCGGTTCGACCTCGACGCCTGGGCGGCCGTGGCCGCCTCGACCGCCGAAGGCGGCGGGCCGTTCGAGCTGACGCTGCCGCAGGGCGTGGAGGCGACGCTCGCGCTGTCGGTCGACGCCCTCAACTACGGCGGCGGGATCATCCGCCAGGGCCGCGTCGAGGCGAACCTCGCCGACGGCGTCCTGACGGTGCACCGGGCCGCGGCGCTGCTGCCGGGCGCGTCCGACCTGGCGCTGGCCGGGACGCTCGCCGAAGACGGCGGGCGGCCGGTGTTCGACTTCCAGGCGGAAGCGAACTCCGAGAACCTGCGCGCCGTCCTGGAATGGCTCCGCTTCGAAGTCGGCGCCGTGCCGGAGGACCGGCTGCGCAAGTTCTCGCTGGCGGGGCGGGTATCGGGGCAGCCGGACGCCTTCCAGGTCTCCGGGCTGGACCTGCGCGTGGACACGACCGTGATGACCGGCGCCGTCGCCTATGCCGACCGCGGCCGGCCCGGCTTCGGCATAAGGCTCGACGTCGACCGGATGAACCTCGACGCCTACCGGCCGGTCCTGGCGGGGCTGCGCGGCGGCGCGCTCGGCGCGTTCGACGCCAATCTCGACGCCCGGGCCGAGGATCTGACCCTGGGCGGCGTCCCGGCCAGGGGCCTGCGCGTCGACGCGACGCTGAACGAGGGCGCGCTGACCCTGCGCGAGCTGTCGGCCACCGACCTGTCCGGGGTGGCGGTCGGGCTTTCCGGCTCGGTCGCCGACCTGGCGGAGCTCGACGGCATCGACCTCGCCTTCGACATGTCGGCGGCGTCGCTGGCGCCGGTCTATCGCGGCCTCGACATCGATCCGGTCCTGCCGGCCGAGCTGGTCGGCGCGGTCGGGCTGGCCGGCCGGGTGGCCGGCAACCCGGACCGGCTGGCGGTCGAGGTCGAGACGCGGGCCGCGAACGGCACGGTCCAGGCGGGCGGCACCGTCTCGGGCCTGACGCAGGTGCCGAACTACGACCTCAAGGTGCGCGGAACCTGGAAGGACGCCCGCGACCTCGCGCGGGCGCTGTTCCCGGACTGGCGCCCGGCCGATCCCGGCACCTTCGACCTCTACGCCGAGGTGCAGGGCTCCGACACGGTGCTGAGCCTGTCCGCGATCCAGGGCGGCGTCGGCGCCACGTCGCTGGCCGGTGAGGCGACGGTCGACCTCGCGGACGCGCGGCCCTCGGTGATGGCCGAGCTGGAGGTCGGCGACCTCGTGCTGGACCGGTTCCTGCCGCCGTCGACGACCGCGCGGCTGCCGCAGATCCCGCTGCCGATCTCCCAGGCGATCGCGAGCGGGGAGGCGGCATGGTCCGACGAGCCGGTCGCGCTCGGATGGCTCCGGTCGCTCGACGGCCGGTTCGGGATCGAGGCGCGCTCGGTCGAGCATGGCGGCCGGCGGATCGAGGACGCGGCCCTGCGCGCCGACCTGTCCGACGGCGTGCTCGCGGTCGAGGACCTGGAGGCGGGGTACGAGGGCGGGCGGCTCAGCCTGTCCGGCGCCCTGGCCGGGCGCGAGGACGGCGGGGCCGGCATCGAGCTGCGCCTGGCGCTCGCCGGGGCTTCCATCGACGAGGGCATCGCCGGCGGTGCCGCGGACGCCAGGGTCGACGTCACCGGCGTCCTCGACCTGGAGCTTGCGCTGCAGGCCGCCGGGGCGAGCGAGGCCGACCTCGTCCGCTCCCTGGACGGCACCGGCTCGCTGTCGATGCGCGACGGCCGGATCGTCGGCATCGACCTCGCCGGCCTGGAGGGGCGCCTGTCCGGAACGGTCGGCGCTGAAGGTCCGGCCCAGGCGGTCGACGCGCTGCTGGCCGACGCGGTCGCGGGGGGCGGCACTCCGTTCGAGAGCCTGCAGGCCGGCATCCGCTTCGAGGACGGCGTCGCGCGGCTGGAAGAGCTTGCGCTGAGCGTGCCGGGCGCGCAGGTGGCCGGCGGCGGCGCCGTCGACCTCGGCCAGTGGCTCATCGACCTCACTCTCGGCATCGACCCCGAGGGGGAGCCCCCGTCCTTCGGCCTGGCGCTCGCCGGCGCCGCCGACCGGCCGCAGCGGCAGGTCACGTCCGACGGCCTCGTCGCCTGGGCCGAGGAGCGGACCTCGGTCTTGCGCGCGGCGGAGGAGGCCGAGGCCAGGCGCGTCGCCGAGGAGGCCGCGGCCAGGGAAGCCGCCGCGAAGGCGGCGGCGGCGAAGGAGGCTGCGGCCAAAGAGGCCGCCGCGAAGGAGGCCGCGGAGAAGGAGAAGGCCAGGCGCGCCGCCGCGCAGGCCGCAGCGGCAAAGGAAGCCGCCGCGAAGGAAGCCGCCGCGAAGGAGGCCGCCGCCAGGGAGGCTGCGTCGAGGCGCGCCGCCGAGGCGCCGTCCGAGCCGGCCACCGTCATCGACGGCATCCTCCAGCGCCTGCGCCGCTGAGCCGCGGCGGGGCGGGCCACGGTGGATTCCGGGGCCGATCGGCGATATGAAGCGGGGGAGGGGCCCCGACCGGGTTCCCGGGCATCGCGAGAGCAAGGAGGAACCCACATGCTCGAAGGCAGGACCGCGCTCGTCACCGGATCGACCAGCGGCATCGGTCTCGGCATCGCCAGGGCGCTTGCGGCCCAGGGCGCGGACATCGCGTTGAACGGGTTCGGCGATCCGGCGCAGATCGCGGCGCTGCGCTCCGCGCTCGCCGAGGAGTTCGGCATCCGCGTCACCCACCACGCCGCCGACGTCGGCAAGCCGGAGGAGGTCGAGGCCATGGTCGCCCACGCGACCTCGGAACTCGGCAAGGTCGACATCCTCGTGAACAACGCCGGCATCCAGCACGTAGCACCGGTGGACGAGTTCCCGATCGAGAAGTGGCAGCAGATCGTCTCGATCAACCTGTCCGGCGTCTTCTACGGCATCCGCTACGCGCTGCCCCAGATGAAGGCGCGCGACTGGGGCCGCATCGTCAACATCGCCTCGGCCCACGGCCTCGTGGCCAGCGCCGCGAAGTCCGCCTATGTCGCGGCCAAGCACGGCGTCGTCGGCCTGACCAAGGTGGTGGCGCTGGAGACCGCCCAGTCCGGCGTCACCTGCAACGCGATCTGCCCGGGCTGGGTGCTGACGCCGCTGGTCCAGGCGCAGATCGACGCGCTGGCCGCGCGGCGCGGCCTGTCGCCCGAGGATGCCAAGCGCGAGCTGCTGAGCGAGAAGCAGCCCTCCGGGAACTTCGTGACGCCGGACCAGCTCGGCCAGCTCGCGGTCTTCCTGTGCTCCGACGCGGCCTCCCAGATGACCGGCACGGCGCTGCCGATGGACGGCGGCTGGACCTCGCAGTAGCAGGCCCGAGCGTTTCCGGTTATCCGGAAACGCTCAAGCGCTCGCCCCCTCGGCCGGCTGCGCGGGGGCCCCGCGGCCGGATCGGGCGCGGTCGGCCTGCTGCGCCTTCAGCTTGTGGCCGACCTGGACGATGGCCGTGATCGCCGGCATCAGCTCCAGCCCGAGCTCCGTCAGCGCGTATTCCACCGAGGGCGGCGTCGTCGGCATCACCGTCCGCGTGACGACGCCCTTGCCCTCCAGCTCGCGCAGCCGCGTGCTCAGCACCTTGGCGGAGATCGCGGGCATGTCGGCCCGAAGCTCCATGAACCGCCTCGGCCCCGCGCTCAGGTACCAGATCAGGTTGGGCGTCCACGCGCCGCCCAGCAGCGTCATGCACTCCGACAGCGGGCATGTCGGCAGCGTCGGCGGCGCCTTGTTCTTGCGGATCTTCAGCGGCATCGGTCGGGCCTCCAGGTTACCGCGAGGTTACCCGAAAGTGGCGGTTACCGCAAGATACGGGGTTTCCATACGTTACCGCTCCCCGTAGCGTGGTCCCACCGATCGACACGGCGTCCGAACACGCCGATCACCACGAGGACCCGACACGATGAAGCTGTACTACACTCCCGGCGCATGCTCCCTGTCCCCGCACATCATCCTGCGCGAGATCGGGGCCCAGTTCGAGCTGGAGCGCGTCGACGCCGCGACCAAGACGACCGAGCACGGCGAGGATTTCCGCCAGGTGAACCCGAAGGGCTACGTCCCGGCGCTCCGGCTGCCCGACGGCGAGGTCCTGACCGAGGGGGCGGCGGTCGTCCAGTACATCGCCGACGCGCACGGCGCCCGCGACCTGGCACCACCGGTCGGGACCGTCGCCCGGGCCCGCCTCCAGGAGCACCTGAACTTCGTCGCGTCCGAGCTGCACAAGGCGTTCTCGCCCCTGTTCCATCCCGCCGCCTCGGCGGAAGCGAAGGCGGCCGCCCCGGAGAATGTCGGCCGCCGCTTCGACCATGTCGAGCGCGTGCTCGGCGACGGCCGCCCCTATCTCCTGGGCGAGACGTTCACCGTCGCGGACGCCTATCTCTTCGTGGTGTCCAGCTGGGCGGTCCCGACGGGCATCGGCCTCGACCGCTGGCCGCTGCTGGCGGCCTTCGTCGAGCGCGTGCGCGGCCGGCCCACGGTCCGGGCGGCTATGGCGGCCGAAGGCCTGGACTGAGGACGGGCCATGCGGAACGCGTATCCGGACGTCGTGGCCGTGTTGTCGACCTATTTCGACGGCCTCCACCACAGCGACACCACCCGGCTGAAGAGCGTGTTCCATCCGCGCGCGCAGTATGTCTGCGCCACGGAGGGCACGCTCACCTACCTGACGATGGACGAGTATTTCCCCATCGTCGACCGGCGGCCGTCCCCGGCCAGCCGCGGGGAGCCGCGCGCGGACGACATCGTCTCGGTCGAGTTCGCCGGGCCGGTCACGGCGTTCGCGCGGGTGAACTGCGCGATCGGCCCGAAATACTTCACCGATCTGCTGACGCTGGTCCGCGTCGACGACCGCTGGCAGATCATCTCGAAGGTCTTCCACTTCGACCTCCGGGCGACCTGAGCCCTTTACCGTCAAGGAGTGCGTCATGCCCTACGTGAACATGAAGATCACCCGCGAAGGCGCCACGCCCGAGCAGAAGGCCGCCCTCATCAAGGGCGTGACCGACCTGCTGGTGGACGTCCTCGACAAGAACCCCGCCACGACCTTCGTCGTCATCGACGAGGTGGACATGGAGGACTGGGGCGTCGGCGGGCTTCCCGTCGGGGAGTATCGCCGGAAGCTCCGCGGGCAGGGGTGAGGCGGCCATGGCCATCGTGACCGGACTGACGAAACGCCTGGGCCTCGCGGCGCCGATCCTGTCGGCGCCCATGGCGGGCATCGGCGGCGGCGCGCTGGCCGCGGCGGTGAGCGGCGCCGGCGGGCTCGGGCTGGTCGGCGGCGGCTACGGCGACCGGGAGTGGCTGTCCCGGGAGCTCGACGTCGCCGACCGGGCCGGGGCGGGGGCCGGAGCCGGTGTCGGCGTCGGCTTCATAACCTGGGCGCTGGCCCGCGACCCCGACCTCCTGGCGGTGGCGCTGGAGCGGCGCCCCCGGGCGATCTTCCTCTCCTTCGGCGACGTCGGCCCCTATGCGCCGGCCGTCGCCAGGGCCGGCGTGCCCCTGGTAGCACAGGTCCAGACCGTCGCCGCGGCGAAGGCCGCGGTGGGCGAGGGGGCCGTTATCGTCGTGGCCCAGGGGACCGAGGCGGGCGGCCATGGCGGCGAGCGCGCGACCATGGCGCTGGTGCCGGCCGTCGTCGACGCGGTGGGGTCCGTCCCCGTGGTCGCGGCGGGCGGCATCGCGGACGGGCGGGGCCTCGCGGCGGCCCTGATGCTGGGGGCGGCGGGCGTCCTCTGCGGCACGGCGTTCTACGCCACCCGCGAGGCGCTGGCCCATGCCAATGCCAAGCGGGCGGCCGTCGAGGCGTCGGGGGACCGGACCGTCCGCGGCAGCGTCTTCGACGCCGTCCGCGGCTACGACTGGCCGGCGCCATGGCGGATCAGGACGCTGGAGAACGCCTTCTACCGCCGCTGGGCGTCCCGGCCGGACCTGCTGGCGCAGGACATCTCCCGCCAGCGCCAGGCCTACCAGGCCGCGCAGGCGGCCGGCGACGTCGACACGGCCGCCGTGATCGTCGGCGAGGCGGTCGACCTCGTGCGCGCGCAGGAGGGGGCGGCCGCGGTGGTCCGCCGCATCGCGGAGGAGGCGGAAGCCCGCCTCGGCTCGGCGCGGCTCTGGCTGGAGCGATCCCCGGCATAGCGGCCGGGCGGCATCGGCGGTATTCCTTCGTCCACGGGCGGGGGCGATCCCGCCGCGGCTTGCCGGGGAGTATGTTCGTGGCCTGGATCGTTCTTTTCGCCGCCGGCCTGTTCGAGGTCGGCTGGGCCGTCGGTCTGAAATACACCGAAGGCTTCACCCGCCTGGTGCCCTCGGTGGCGACGGCGGCGTGCATGCTGGTGAGCCTCGGCCTGCTCGGCGTCGCGCTGAAGACGCTGCCGCTCGGGACCGCCTATGCCGTCTGGACCGGGATCGGCACCGTCGGCACGGCCCTGTTCGGCATGGCGCTGCTGGGCGAGCCGGCCGACCCGGTCCGGCTCGCCTGCATCCTCATGATCGTCGCCGGCATCGTCGGGCTGAAGCTCGCCGCCCCGTGACCGGGGCGGCGCATCAGAAGAAGTCCACGGTCCACGGCCTGGGGCCGGCGAACAGGCGCGTCGCGGCGGCGACGGCCGCCGGCGGCCCGTCCGCTTGGCCGAGCGCCGCCAGCCGCGCCGCCGGAAGGTACCCGGCATAGAGGCTGGCGAGCGCCGGGGCGCCCAGGCGCAGCCCGCCCCCGCCGGACGGCGCGCGCACCACCTCGCACCGCCCGCCCGCGACCGTAAGGCGCCACGGCCCGGCATTGGCCGGCAGCACCGGGTCGTCGACCTCCAGCACCAGCTCGCCCTCGGTCCCGTCCGGCCAGCCCCGGGCCGCCATCGCCGCCGGCAGGTCGACGACGCGCAGCATCCAGCGGCGCCAAAGGGCGGGCGTGACGCCGCGCTCGTCGGCGAGCATGACCAGCGCGTCGTCCGGCCCGCCGGTCCAGCACACCCGCTCCACCTGCGACCAGTATCCGGACGCGAGGTGCAGCGCCGCGCGCGCCGCCGCCGCACTCGGCGCGCAGACGTCCAGGAACTCGACCTCCGCCTCGCCGCGGCGCAGGATCGCGTAGCCCTCGGGGCCTTGCTCCCCGTCGAAGGTGACGACGTCGACCTCGCCCCCGCCCCCGCCCCCCGGCGGCGACAGCATCTCGCCCCACAGGACCGCGTCGCGGTCGATCAGCCCGTTGGTCGCCGCCGCCTCCCGCCGGCGCAGTGCCGCCAGCAGCGCGCGGTCCGGCGCCGGATGGCGGCTGACGTCGAGCCGCGCGCCGCCCCGGACCCGCAGCGCCTGCGGCGGTGCCTGGAAGCGGATCGCGTCGCCGCCATGGCCGTAGCCCGCCCCGCGGTACAGCGGCAGCGTCGCGGGATAGAGCGCGGACAGCGGCCGGCCCTCGGCATGCAGCTCGCGCATCAGCCCGGCCATCAGCGCCGTCGCGGCGCCGCGCCCGCGGGCCGCCGGGTCGCTCGCGACCGCCGCGACGCCGGTGCACGGGACCGGCCGGCCGCCGAACCACTGCGAGAACTCGATGCGCGCGAGCGTCGCGGCCGGCCCCGACGGCCCGCGCATCACGCGCAGCGCGCCGTCGCCCAGTGCCACGCGGTAGGCCGCGGTGCGCTCGGCGGGGACGGCGAAGGCCTGGCGCATCATCGCGGCCAGGGCCTCGCCGTCTCCCTCGTGCCCGAAGCGGTCGTAGCGCAACGATGTGTCCATGGATGCCTCAGCCGAGCGCCCTGGCCTGCTCGCGCAGGACGAATTTCTGGATCTTCCCGGTCGATGTCTTGGGCAGCGGGCCGAACACGACCGTGCGCGGGCACTTGAACCCGGCCAGGTGCCGGCGGGTGAAGTCGATGATCTCCTCGGCCGTCGCCGTCTCGCCGTCCCTGAGCTGGACGAACGCGCACGGGCTCTCGCCCCATTTCTCGTCAGGCTTCGCGACCACCGCGGCGTCCATCACGGCCGGGTGCCGGTACAGCACCGCCTCGACCTCGATCGTCGAGATGTTCTCGCCGCCGGAGATGATGATGTCCTTGGAGCGGTCCTTCAGCTCGATGTAGCCGTCGGGATGCATGACGCCGAGGTCGCCGGTGTGGAACCAGCCGCCCGCGAACGCCTCGGCCGTCGCGGTCGGGTTCTTCAGGTAGCCGCTCATCACGGTGTTGCCGCGCATCAGCACCTCGCCCATCGTCTTGCCGTCGGCCGGCACCGGCTCGAGCGTCTGCGGGTCGGCGACGCTCAGCCCCTCCAGCGTCGGGTAGGTGACGCCCTGGCGCGCCTTCAGCACGGCGCGCTCCTCCAGCGGCAGCTCGTCCCATTCCTCGTGCCAGGCGCAGACCGTGACCGGGCCGTAGACCTCCGTCAGGCCATAGACATGGGTCACCTTGAAGTTCAGCCGCTCCATCTTCTCGATCACCGCGGCGGGCGGGGCGGCGCCGGCGGTCATCATGCGGATGCCGGCCGGGATGTCCCGGCGCTGGCCGGCCGGCGCGTTGACCAGCAGGCCCATCACGATCGGTGCGCCGCACAGATGGGTGACGCCGTGGTCGGCGATGGCGTCGTACATCGCCTTCGCCTCGACGCGGCGCAGGCAGACATGCGTCCCCGCCATCGCGGTGATCGTCCACGGGAAGCACCAGCCGTTGCAGTGGAACATCGGCAGCGTCCACAGATAAACGGGATGATGGTCCATGCCCCAGGTCAGCACGTTGCCCATCGCGTTCAGGTAGGCGCCGCGGTGGTGGTAGACGACGCCCTTCGGGTTGCCGGTCGTGCCCGAGGTGTAGTTCAGCGCGATCGCCTGCCATTCGTCGGCCGGAAGCCGCCAGTCGAAGTCGGGGTCGCCCTCGGCCAGGAACTCCTCGTAGGTCAGCTCGCCGATCCGCTCGCCCCCGGACGCCAGCGGGTCGTCGATGTCGATCACCAGCGGGCGCTTCGGCAGCATGCGCAGCGCCTCGGCGATCGTGGCCGAGAACTCGCGGTCGGTGATCAGCACCTTGCAGTCGCCGTGCTGGAGGATGAAGGCGATCGTCGCGGCGTCGAGGCGGACGTTCAGCGCGTTCAGCACCGCGCCCGCCATCGGGATGCCGAAATGGCCCTCCATCGCCTCGGGGATGTTGGGCGCCATCACCGAGACCGTGTCGCCGAGGCCGATGCCGCGCCGCGCCAGCGCCGAGGCGAGCCGCCGACAGCGCTCGTAGGTCTCGCGCCAGGTACGGCGCAGCGGCCCGTGGACGACGGCCGTGCGGTCGGGATAGACGGACGCCGTGCGCTGCAGGAACGAAAGCGGGGACAGCGGCACGTGGTTGGCCGGGTTCCTGTCCAGGTCCATTTCGTAGGGGTTGTGCTGCGTCATCGTGTCCGTCCCTGATTGCGGATGCCGTCGGCCGCGGGCATTCTTGGCAGAGCGCAGCATAACCCCGTGCCCGCGCCGGAGAGAATGCCCGTCAAGCAAGCATGCCCGAGCACGTCGTCCTGCTGACCGGCGGCCGCGAGGCGCCGCACCTTTCCCGGTTCCTGGCCACCCACAACCCGGCCCTGCGCATCGACCACGCGCCGACGCGCGCCGACGCCGGCGCGCTGTGCCGGGAAGGCACGCTTCTGATCGCGTTCCTGACCGCCGAGATCGTGCCGCGCGCCGTCCTCGACCGGCTCGGCCGGCCCGCCTACAACTTCCATCCCGGTCCGCCGACCTGCCCCGGCCGCTATCCCGAGAGCTTCGCGGCCTATCGCGGCGACGCGCGGTTCGGCGCGACCGCCCACGAGATGGCGCCGCGCGTCGACGAGGGCCCGGTCGTCGGGGTCGAGCTGTTCGACGTGCCGCCGGACACCGACCAGCTCGGGCTCGGCGATCTCGCCTACCAGGCGTCCGTGCGCCTGTTCGGCCGGCTCGGCCCGTTCCTGGCCACCTCGGACGCGCCGCTGCCGCATCTCCCCGTGTCCTGGACCGGCCGCAAGACCACCAGCGCCGAATACGAGGCGCTGCGCGAGGTGACGCCGGACATGCCGGAGGAGGAGTTCGCCCGCCGCCTGCGCGGCTTCGGCGCCAACGCCGGCACCCCGCTCTTCCTGCGCCTGCACGGCCGCCGCTTCGTCCTGGTCCCGGATTGAGGTGCTATTCGCCGCGTCCCGGCGAAGGCTCTCAGATCGCGAGGTCGGTCGAACCCTCCAGGTACGGCACCAGGCCCCACTGCGGAATGACCACGTGGACGTGTTCATTCGGGCAGTCGACCACGTTCAGGTCGTCAATTGACATGAAGCGCAATCGATAACATATTCGTGGTCAATCCTCCGAATGAACACATATCGGTAATCGCTATGGACCGCATCAGTTCGGGCCTGACGCGACAGGCTATCAAGAACCTTGGGCGGCGCGTCAAGGATGCGCGCGAGCGCCGCGGCCTGTCTCAGCGCCAGCTCGCCGAACGTTCCGGAGGCCATCAGACGCAGCTGTCGCGCGTCGAGAGCGGGCATGACGTTCGCCTTTCGACCCTCATCGACACCGCACGTCTCGTCGGCCTTGAGGTCATGCTGGTACCGCGGGAACTCACTGCCGCCGTCCAGCCGATGATCGACCCGCAAAATACGGACTACTCCAAGGCTGAGCGGCCGCTCTACTCGCTGGAAGAGGATGAATGAGCATGCCGACTCTGCAGACAGGCATCGACGACGTACTCTCCAAACCTCCAGTCTTGAACGTGTTTCTTGGAACTCGGCCGGTCGGGCAGATAATAGGCCTGCCCGGGGACAAAAACACGTTCGCCTTCTTCGAGTCCTATCTTGAGGATCGGAACCGCCCGATCGTCAGCCTGGGATTCAAGGGTCCTGGAGGAATCATCGCGTACAAGCAAAGGGTCCGGCAAACCAAGGTCGATCCCTTCTTCTCGAACCTCCTGCCTGAAGGGCCACTCCGCGCCTACGCCGCCGGCAGAAACGGAATCCATCCCGACCGCGAGTTCCATCTGCTGCGAATTCTTGGAGAGGATCTTCCAGGCGCCGTGGTCGTGCGTCCGGCAGAGGATGCCCCGCCGACAGACGAAGGCCTCGCCGCTCCGCCGGCCGGGCAGTCGGCCAGCGACACGAATGCTCCGGTCAAATTCTCGCTGGCAGGCGTCCAAATGAAGCTTTCGGCGCTCCGCAAGGTTGCCGGCGGTCTCACCATTCCCGCCTCGGGAAAAGGAGGTAGATGGATCGTCAAGTTTCCGTCGGAGCGCTTCCAGGCGGTTCCTGAAAACGAGTTCTGGATGATGACCATGGCACGCCGTATCGGCCTCGACGTGCCCGACATCGACCTTGTTCCCATCGATTCGATCGTAGGTCTTCCGCCTGGCATCCGCACGGATCTCGGCCGCGCACTCGCGATTCGCCGCTTCGACCGAACCGAAGCGGGAGGCAGGATCCATATGGAGGATTTCGCACAGATATTCCGTATCTACCCGCATGACAAATACGATAAAGCGAACTTCGACCGCATCGGCGAGGTCATCTTCAGCGAACTCGGCGAAGAGGGGCTACAGGACTATGTAGCGCGGCTCGTATTCACGGCCGCGATCGGTAACGGCGATATGCATGTCAAGAACTGGTCTATCCTCTACACCGGGATCGGGCCTCGACTCGCCCCAGTCTATGATTATCTGTCGACCCTGACCTACGTGAGCGGCATCGAGGACCTCGGCATGAACCTCGGCGGTTCGAAACGCTTCTCCGATATCGACGACGATCTGTTCGCACGCTTCGCGGACAATGCGCGACTGCCCGGAACGCTCGTGCACAAGGTTGTCGGAGAAACCGTGAAACGAGTGACCGATGCCTGGGCGGAAATTCGGAAAGAAGCCGAACTGCCGAGAATTCTGATCAAAGCTATCGATACGCACATGGCGACCCTGCCGATCATGAAGCGCGACACTTTGATTACCACCAAGTTTCTCCAGGCTGGACGACCATCGGACAGGAAGGATGTCTCTACGCTGAAGCAGCCACAGAAGCGTCCTGGCAACTAGTGCTCTGTCGAGGCGCAGCCCAGCTCCGATACCGTGTCGTTGGAGGCCGGGGGTGCGCGTCCGGCCCTTTTCTCTCCGGAAGCAGCGGCGCAAGCGCGCGATCCGGAGATGGAGGGTTCGCGGGTTGAGGTCGTGCTTTCGGCGGTACTCGGCGCGCCCGGGCGTGGTCCTGGCGGCGCGACAGGCACCACGTGTATCCTGGCCGGACGACCGACCCCGATTGGCCGCCCCATGCGCATCCTGTTCGCCGACCTCGCTGCCTGGGACTACGACGTCGACACGCCCGGCGAGCGCGCCCTCGGCGGCATGCAGTCGGCGGCCTGCCATCTCGCGGTGGCCCTCGCCGCCGACGGGCATGACGTCGCGCTGCTGACCGGCACCGCCCGACCCGGCCTGCGCCGCGGC
This sequence comes from Arenibaculum sp., assembly GCF_035998295.1. Classification (NCBI taxonomy): domain Bacteria; kingdom Pseudomonadati; phylum Pseudomonadota; class Alphaproteobacteria; order Rhodospirillales; family Azospirillaceae; genus Arenibaculum; species Arenibaculum sp. The sequence continues at coordinate 124,023 of NZ_DASYHS010000083.1, forward strand.
GTGCATTGCCTCGCCGCCGCCGACCCGCGCACGCCGGAGCTTCTCGCCGCCTTCGGCTTCGATGCCGCCGTCTCGCTCCAGGCGGCACGGACGGGCTGGCGCGAGCGGCTGGCGCCCGGCACGCCCGTCCTGCTGTGGACCGGCCATGCCGACGACCAGGACGCGGTCGCCGCTCTCGCCGATCCGGACGTGCGCTCCGTCTTCGACGGCTTCGTCTTCGTCGGCGAGTGGCAGCGCCGGCGCTTCGCGGCGCGCTTCGGCATCGAGGAGGCGCGCGCCGCCGTCATCGGCAACGCCGTCGCTCCCGCCTTCGAGCGGCTGTTCTCGAGCCGGGACGACCTCGCCGCCGCCAAGGCGCGCCCGCCCGTGCTCGCCTACACCTCGACCCCGTTCCGCGGGCTGGAGCTGCTGCTGGCGATGATGCCGCGGCTGTCGGCGGACTGCGTCCTAGACGTCTATTCCGGCCTCTCGACCTACGACGTCGCCCCGGCCGACGACCCGTTCGCCGCCCTCTACCGGCGCGCCGCCGAGACCCCGCGCGTGCGCTATGTCGGCCCGCTGCCGCAGCCGGCGCTGGCGCTGGCACTGCGGCCGGCCTCGCTGCTCGCATATCCCTGCATCTTCGCCGAGACCTTCTGCATCTCGGCCCTCGAAGCGATGGCCGCGGGCTGCCTCGTCGTCACCACCGACCTCGGCGCGCTGGCGCAGACGACCGCCGGCCGGGCGGTGCTCGTCCCGATGGACGGCGGCCTGCCGGCGGCGATGCACCGCTATCTCGGCGCCCTCGACGACGCCGTAGGGCGGGCCGGCGCGCCCGAGACCCTGGACCGGCTGTGGGAGCAGGTGGGCTGGGTGAACGCCACCGGCACCTGGGCCGTGCGGGCGCGGGAATGGGCGGACCTGCTGTCGCGCGCTAACGCCGTTCTTTGATCCATCGCATTTGCAAGGCGCCGGAGCCTGACGCAAGATCGGCCGGGAGGAAACCTCCGCCGCAACGAGCGAGAAGAAGGCGATGACCGGGCGCTATCACGACCTGTACACCCGCTCCCTGACCGATCCCGAGGGCTTCTGGGCCGAAGCGGCGGAGCGGATCGACTGGATACGGCGCTGGGACACCGTCCTCGACCGCTCCAGCCCGCCCTTCTACCGCTGGTTCGCCGGCGGCGTGATGAACACCTGCTGGAACGCGCTGGACCGGCACGTCGCGGCCGGGCACGGCGCGCGCACCGCGGTCGTCTACGACAGCCCCGTCGCCGGGACGGTCGAGCGCATCTCCTACGCCGCGCTGCGCGACCGGGTCGCCGCCTTCGCGGGCGCGCTGCGCGGGCTCGGCGTCGCCAAGGGCGACCGGGTCATCCTCTACATGCCGATGATCCCGCAGGCGGTCGTCGCGATGCTGGCCTGCGCCCGGCTCGGCGCGGTCCATTCCGTCGTCTTCGGCGGCTTCGCCCCGAACGAGCTGGCGACCCGCATCGACGACGCGAAGCCGAAGGTGATCGTGTCCGCGTCCTGCGGGATCGAGGGCAGCCGGATCGTGCGCTACAAGCCGATGCTGGACGCTGCGATCGACCAGGCCTCCCACAAGCCCGGGCGCTGCGTCGTCTTCCAGCGCCCGCAGGAACAGGCGGCCCTGATCGCGGGCCGGGACCTCGATTGGGACGACGCCGTCGCAGCCGCGCAGCCGGCGGACTGCGTGCCCGTCGCCGCCACCGACCCGCTCTACATCCTGTACACGTCGGGCACGACCGGGCAGCCCAAGGGCGTCGTCCGCGACAATGGCGGCCACGCCGTGGCGCTGCAGTGGACCATGCCCAACCTCTACGGCGTCGGGCCGGGGGAGGTGTTCTGGACCGCCTCCGACGTCGGCTGGGTCGTCGGGCATTCCTACATCGTCTACGCCCCGCTGCTGAACGGCAGCACCACGGTCCTGTTCGAGGGCAAGCCCGTCGGCACGCCGGACGCGGGCGCGTTCTGGCGCGTGGTCTCGGACCACCGGGTGACCACCCTGTTCACGGCGCCGACCGCGTTCCGCGCGATCAAGCGCGAGGACCCGTCCGCGATGCTGATGTCCACCTACGACCTGTCCAGCCTGCGCGCCCTGTTCCTGGCCGGCGAGCGCTCCGACCCCGACACCCTGGGCTGGGCGGAGCGGCACCTGAAGGTGCCGGTGATCGACCACTGGTGGCAGACCGAGACCGGCTGGTGCATCGCCGGCAACCCGCTCGGGGTCGAGCTCTTCCCGGTCAAGCCCGGCTCGGCGACCAAGCCGCTGCCGGGATGGGACGTCCGCTGCGTCGATCCGTCGAACCGGGAGGTGCCCGCGGGCGACATCGGAGCGATCGTGATCCGCCTGCCGCTGCCGCCGGGTGCGCTGCGCACGCTGTGGAACGCCGACGAGCGCTTCGTGCGCTCCTACCTGACGGACTATCCCGGCTACTACCAGACCGGCGACGCCGGCTTCGTCGACGGCGACGGCTACGTCCACATCATGGCGCGCACGGACGACATCATCAACGTGGCCGGCCACCGCCTGTCCACCGGCGCGATGGAGGAGATCCTGGCCGCCCATGCCGACGTCGCCGAATGCGCGGTGATCGGCGTCCATGACCAGCTCAAGGGCCAGCTCCCGCTCGGGCTCCTGGTGCTCAAGGCCGGCGTCGACCGGCCGGAAGGGGAGATCGTCGCCGAGGTCGTGCGGATGGTGCGCGACCGGATCGGCCCGGTCGCGGCCTTCAAGCAGGCGGTCGTCGTCGACCGGCTGCCCAAGACCCGCTCGGGCAAGATCCTGCGCGGCACGATGCAGAAGATCGCCGACGGCCAGGACTGGCGCATGCCCGCGACCATCGACGACCCCGCCATCCTGAACGAGATCGCCGACGCCCTGCGCCCGCTCGGATACGCCCCGGCCCGCGACAAGGAGGCCTGACCACCCCCCGTCCGCTCCCCGGGCCCTGGGACAAAGAAGCGACAAACCGGCCCCCGTCGGGCGCGGTCACAGTTTTCCGCCGCCCCGCGCACCATCCTCGGAATACGAGCGGGTGCGCGGGCGTTCATGCGGTTGGACCTCCGTTCTCGAGGGCGGGCCGGTGGACGGCTCCGGTCGGGGCGGCTCCGCGCACCCATGGAGGGGCCGGGAACCTTCGTTGAAGTTGAACGGTTCTCGGCACGACGCCAGCCATGCGGATGTCGCCGTGAGCAGCATTGCAACCCAATTGGAGCTCCACATCGCGTCACTGAGGCGCTATGCGCGCGCCTTGCTGCGCGATCGTTCGGACGCCGACGACCTGGTCCAGGAATCGCTTGCCCGCGCGCTGTCGCGGGCCGGCTTCTTCAAGGAGGGCACGAACCTAAGGGCCTGGCTATTCACCATCATGCACAACGTCCACATCAACCAGGTGCGCCGCAAGGCGGTCCGGCCGGCCGAGGTCGCGGTGGACGACGTGGCGGCGATGCTGTCCGGGCCGCCGGGGCAGGAGCACCGGCTGGAACTGCGCGACATGCAGCGCGCCCTTTCCGAACTGCCGGAGGAGCAGCGCAAGGTGCTTCTGCTGGTGGCGCTGGAGGGAATGAAGTACGAAGAAGTTGCTGCGGTGCTCGGCATTCCGGTCGGCACCGTGATGTCGCGCCTCTCGCGGGCACGCGAGGCGCTGCGCATCAAGACGACGCATCAGGGCGGCGTGCCCCTCCGGCGGGTCAAGTAGGAGGCCGGGCCGAGCGGGGGAGCCGGACGGATGGCCAGCGATGGCCGGGGATGGTTTGAGGCGGCGGGAATGACCATGGCGGCGAGGGCGATCAAGGACAGCGAACTGCATGCCTACGTGGACGGGTGGCTCGACGGCGAGCGGCGGCTGGAAGTGGAGGCGCTGCTGGCCCAGGACCCGGACGCGGCGGCCCGCGCCCGGGCCTACCGAGCCCAGACCGACGCCCTGCACGCGCTGTTCGACCCCGTCCTGTCCGAGCCGCCCGACGATGCCGCCGCGGGCCTGCGCGACCGTCTGGCCGCCGGCCTCGCCGACGGAAGGGGGCTGCGCTCCCGCCTCGCCTCGCCCTGGATGCGCATGGCCGCCGCGGTCCTGCTGACCGTCGCGAGCGGGGTCGGGGGCTGGGCGCTGCGCGGCCCGGACACCGCGATCGTCGCGCCCGGCCCGCTGCAGGTCTTCGCCGAGGAGGCGGTCCAGGCCCATGCCTTCTACACGGGCTCGCGCTTCGCGGTCGAGATGGGGGCCGACGATCCGGGCGCGCTCGACACCTGGCTGTCGCAGCGGCTCGGCCGCGTGATCTTCGGGCCGGATCTGTCCGGCCTCGGCTACCGCCTGATCGGCGGCCGCTCGCTGCCGACCGCGACCGGCGCCGGCGTGCAGTACATGTACGAGGGCGAGGGGCGCGGGCGCCTGACGCTGTTCGTCTCGGTGCCCGATGGCGGGCAGGCGGCGGCGTTCAGCTATGTCCGCCAGGGCGACATCTCGATGTTCTACTGGCTCGAGGGGCCGCTCGCCTACGCCCTCATCGGCACCGCCGGGCGGGAGGAGCTGATGTCCATCGCCCAGACCGTCCACCGCGAGTTCCAGCGCCGCGACCCGCCGGCCGGCGCCCAGCGGGCGGTCGTGGCGGCGCCGACCGGCGCGGAAGCCCCCCAGGGCCCCGCCGGCCCGGCCGTGCAGCCGGTCGGGGCGGGCACGTCCAAGCGGATGTGACGCGGCTCCCCCGGGGCAAATGGAATTCCGGCGGCCCCCGGCTGTTGCCGGGGTATCGGCATGGAGGACATGACTTGCCCAGGATACCCTTCGACCCGGCCAAAGCCGTCCCGTCGCTTGCCCGCATCGCCGGCATCGCGGCCCTCGTCGCGCTCGGCGCGTGCGCCGGCTCGGGCCCGCCCGGCGCAGGACTGGATGCCGCGCAGGCAGGTGTGGACGGCGCGCCGGGACCGGAACCGACCCTGCGCGATCCTCTCGGCTACAGCAGCCGGCCGATCGATTCCAGCCCCACCACGTCCGAGCTGGAGGGCGGCCTTGGCCTGCCGCGGACCGGCGAGGTGATCGCGCCCGGCGAGGAGTTCGAGCAGGAGGCCAGCCCCCCGCCGACGCCGCTGCTGCCGGAGGACGCGGAAGGGACAGCAGTGGAATAGCGCCTCGCAATCTCACGGGCGTGCACGGTCATTCGAATGAACGAACGTTGCTAATGCAAATAACTGGTTCGTTCCGCCTTGACGCTCGGGTTTGTGCAAAATACGCTCTCGGCCACAGCAGCTCGAGTTGAGCAGGCGAGGCAAAAAAATGAGGGCCGCGTTGAAGCGGCCCTCGTCTTTAGGGGGTCCGGGAGGCATGGCCGATGCCGGTTTCCTGAAGTTCGATACGCTCTCCCTCCATGCCGGGCAGCAGCCCGATCCGACGACGGGCGCACGCGCCGTCCCGATCCACGCCACCACCGCCTACGTGTTCCGCGACGCCGACCGGGCGTCGGCGCTGTTCGACCTGGAGATGGCCGGCCACGTCTACGGCCGCATCTCCAACCCGACCGTCGCCGTGCTGGAGGAGCGCCTGGCCGCCCTCGACGGCGGCATCGGCGCGGTGTGCACGGCGAGCGGGCAGGCGGCCCTCCACCTCGCGGTCGCCACCTTGATGGGCGCCGGCGGGCACGTCGTCGCGTCCGGCGCGCTCTATGGCGGCTCGCGCAATCTCCTGGCCGAGACGCTGCCGCGTTTCGGCATCGAGACGACCTTCGTCCCGCCCCGCGACCCCGATGCCTTCGCCGCCGCGATCCGGCCGGAGACCCGGCTCGTCCTGGGCGAGGTGATCGGCAATCCCGGGCTCGAGGTGCTCGACATCCCGGCGGTCGCGGCGGTCGCGCACGCCGCCGGGGTGCCGCTGCTGATCGACGCCACCTTCTCGACGCCGGCGCTGTGCCGGCCGCTCGACCACGGGGCCGACCTCGTGATGCATTCCGCGACCAAGTGGCTGGGCGGGCACGGCGTCGCCGTCGCCGGCGCGCTGGTCGACGGGGGCCGCTTCGACTGGACGCGCGGGCGCGGCTACCCGACCCTGACCGAGCCCTGCCGGGGCTATGGCGGCCTCGTCTTCGCCGAGCAGTTCGGCCCCGCGGCCTTCCTGATGCGCGCCCGCTACGAGGGGCTGCGCGACTTCGGCGCGACGCTGTCGCCGGAAAGCGCGTCGCGCCTCCTGCTCGGGGTCGAGACGTTGGGGCTGCGCATGGCGCGCCATGTCGAGAACGCCCGCGCCGTCGCCCGGTGGCTGGCCGACCGCGCGGCGCAGCCGGACGGCGGGGTCGTCTGGGTCAGCCATCCCGACCTGCCGGACCATCCCGACCACGCGCTCGCGGCGCGCCTGATGCCGGCCGGCGCCGGGGGCGTCGTCGCCTTCGGCGTGCGGGGCGGCAGGGCGGCGGCGCGCCGCTTCGTCGAGGCGCTGTCGCTGTTCTCGCACGTCGCCAATGTCGGCGACGCGAAGTCGCTGGCGACCCACCCCGCGAGCACCACCCAGGCCCAGCTCGGGCCGGACGCGCTCGCCGCCGCCGGCATCGGGGAGGAGATGGTCAGGCTCTCGGTCGGGCTCGAGGACGCCGGGGACCTGATCGCCGACCTGGCGCAGGCGCTGCGCGCGGCCGGCCGGGACTGAGCCGGGCGGTGGGGGAGGGGCCATGCTGCTGACCGTCGACGGACGCCCGGTCCACGCCGCCACCGGCGGCCGCCCGCTGGATGCGCCCCTGGATGCGGGCGGGCCGGTCGCGGTGCTGCTCCACGGCTCGGGGATGGACAACACGGTCTGGGCGCTCCAGAGCCGTTTCCTCGCGCATCGCGGCGTCGGCGTGCTGTCGGTCGACCTTCCCGGCCACGGCCGGTCCGCCGGGCCGCCGCTGCCGACGGTGGAGGCGCTGGGCGAATGGGTCGTGGCCCTGCTGGACGCCGCCGGCGTCGGCCGCGCTCTGCTGGCCGGCCACTCGCTGGGCGCGCTGGTGGCACTCGCCGCCGCCGGCCGCGCGCCGGAGCGCGTCGGCGCGCTGGCCCTGCTTGGGGCCGCCGACCGCATGCCCGTGCATCCCGGCCTGCTCGCCGCCGCGACCGCCGGCGAGGCCGAGGCTATCCGCATGGTCGTCGGCTGGGCGTTCGCCCGCCGCGCCCATATCGGCGGCAGCCCCGCGCCGGGGATGTGGATGGTCGGCGCCGCGCTGCGCCTGATGGAGCGCGAGGCGCCGGGCGTCCTCGGCGTCGATCTCGGCGCCTGCGACCGGTTCGCCGACGCGCCGCGCATCGCGGCCGCCATCGCCTGCCCGACGACCGTCGTGATCGGTTCGGCCGACCGGATGACCCCGCCGAAGGCCGGGCGGCGTCTGGCGGCGCTGATCCCCGGCGCCGAGATCGTCGAGCTTCCCGGCGTCGGCCACATGATGGCCGTCGAGGCGCCGGAAGCGACCGCCAGGGCGCTGCTGGGCGCCGCCACCCGTCAGGAAAGGACCTGAGAACCGCCATGACCGACCCGCAGCTTTCCCTCGCCTTCATCGGCCTCGGCGTGATGGGCTTCCCGATGGCCGGGCACCTCGCCCGCAACGGCCACCGGGTCACTGTCTACAACCGCAACCCCGCCAAGGCGGCGGCCTGGGTCGGCGAGCACGGCGGCACCGCCGCGCACACCCCCGCCGAGGCGGCCGCCGGGGCCGACATCGTCTTCGCCTGCGTCGGGGCCGACGCCGACGTGCGCGAGGTGACGCTGGGCACGGACGGCTGCTTCGCCGCGATGAAGCCGGGCGCGATCTTCGTCGACCACACGACGGCCTCGGCCGAGATTGCCCGCGAGCTGGACGCGGCGGCGACCGCGCGCGGCCTGTCCAGCCTGGACGCCCCGGTCTCCGGCGGCCAGGCCGGCGCCCAGAACGGGCAGCTCACGATCATGGTCGGCGGCGCCGAGGAGCCGTTCGCCCGCGCCGAGCCGGCGATGCGCTGCTACGGGCGCGCCGTGACCCTGCTCGGGCCGGCGGGTTTCGGCCAGCTCACCAAGATGGTCAACCAGATCTGCATCGCCGGCCTCGTCCAGGGGCTGTCGGAAGCGCTGCATTTCGCGCAGCGCGCCGGGCTGGACGGCAACCGCGTGCTCGACGTGATCGGCAAGGGTGCCGCCCAGAGCTGGCAGATGGACAACCGCGGGCGCACGATGATCGAGGGCCGCTTCGACTTCGGCTTCGCGGTCGATTGGATGCGCAAGGATCTCGGGCTCGTGCTTTCGGAGGCGAAGCGCAACGGCTCGTCCCTGCCGGTGACGGCGCTCGTCGACCAGTTCTACGGCGACGTCCAGAAGGCCGGCGGCGGACGCTGGGACACCTCCAGCCTGATCACCCGCCTGAAGTGACGCCGCCGGGCCGGCGCC